>JBEGQX010000083.1:0-5194 GCA_041180805.1 Planctomycetota bacterium | reverse complement strand
ATGGCATTCCCTCAGCGATATCTGGTGCGGTTTCATCCCAAGCATATTCCCCATGTCTTTACAGACATTCTGGTAATAGGCGGGGGCATTGCCGGTCTGCGAGCGGCTTTGGCTGTTCCGGATGATCTTCGTGTGCTTGTGATCACCAAGGATAAAATTAACCAAAGCAACTCCAGTTATGCCCAGGGCGGCATCGCTGGCGTCATGTCGCCTGAAGACAGGTTTGAAAACCATATCGAAGATACTCTCGTGGCGGGTGCGGGGCTCTGTAATGCGGAGATCGCACGCATGGTGGTGCGGGAAGCCCCCGGGCAGATTCAGGACTTGGTCTCGATGGGGACGGAATTCGACAAGCACGAGGGACAGATTGCCCTCGGCAGGGAAGGTGGGCATAGCCATCATCGTATTGTGCATGCGCTGGGTGATGCTACTGGTCATGAAGTCATGCGGGCCATCATCAAGCAGGCTCGGGAAAGCGATACGATTGAACTCTGGGAAAAGACTTTTACATTGGATCTGATCACCCATCAGGGGAAATGTGTGGGGGCGCTTGTCCACAGGCATCGCCGTGGCAAATTGCTGATATGGGCCAAGCAGACGATTCTTGCCAGCGGTGGTGTTGGCATGGTGTATCGCGAAACGACCAATCCACCTGTGGCGACGGGTGATGGAATGGCAGCGGCTTACCGTGCCGGGGCAACTTTGCGAGACATGGAGTTCATGCAGTTTCATCCCACGGTGCTTTATGTGGCTGGTTCCAGCAGGTTTCTAATAAGTGAGGCGGTTCGTGGTGAGGGGGCATATCTACGGGATAAAAATGGCCACAGGTTCATGCCCGATGAGGATTCCAGGGCAGAGCTTGCGCCACGCGATGTTGTTGCCCAGGCCATAGTTCGCACCATGGACAAGACTCAGCATCCCAATGTTTATCTTGACCTATCCCATCTGGACCCTGCCCGGGTCATGTCGCGGTTTCCAGGAATTGCGAAAGTTTGTGGCAACTTTGGAATCGATATTACCAAGGATCCCATACCTGTGCGTCCCGGTGCCCATTACATGATTGGCGGGGTGGTGGTGGATCTGGAAGGAAGAACAACAATTCCAGGGCTTTGGGGGGCCGGCGAGGTGACTTCCAGCGGATTACATGGCGCCAACCGCCTGGCTTCCAACAGCCTTCTGGAAGGCCTGGTCTATGGCAAGTTATGTGCCCTGGGTGCTGTCCGTGAAGCCCGAAAAATGTCTGACAAGTTTGAGGTTCCCGCCATTGATATGACTTTCAGGCCGGATAATGACGGCGATTTGGACATTAACGATGTAACCAACTCCTTGCGCAGCCTGATGGTTCGCCACATGGGAATTGTTCGTACCGAGGCAGACCTCGCCGAGGCGGAAAAGACCGTGGTGTTCTGGTGCCGGTATGCCCTGAGGCGTGAATTCCAATCGCGCCAGGGGTGGGAGTTGGCCAACCTGTTGACTGTGGCAAGGCTGATGATTTGGTCTGCTCGTAACCGAACTGAATCCAGGGGAACGCACTTCCGGCTCGATTATCCACAGAAGAACGATGCCGAATGGCTCAGGCATCTGGAGTGTCCGGCAACTTTTGCTGAATCCAAGATTCCTCATGCGTAATGTGCGAGTTGCCCTGGTGAAATGCCATGTTTAACCTGTGCGTGGATAAAGCCGGGGTTGGCTAAGGAAATGTGCCGGGTACTGAAACCCGGTGGTCTGCTTCAGATGGCGGATATATTTCTGGAGGATCAATTAACGACTGAAGAACTCAAGGGATTGGGTGGATGGTCGGAGTGAATCGGGGGGCTATCTGGAAGCGGTCGCTTCTGGAAATGCTGGATAAAGCCGGTTTCGAGGAAGCAAGATTTCAGGGTTGGACAGGTTTTAGGACATCCCCATACACGCAAGGCGGGTTGGTTTCAGGCAGAAAACCCGGCGGGGCAAACTCTTAAAGACGGGTTTAAATCGACTTTAGTTGCAGGAATTGCCCTATAATCAATTTTTCAACCGATATATCGATACAAACAGTCATTTGAGTAGGGGTTGCCCCATGGACAGGGTCTGCTTCCATTGGTTTAATGATCTTTCAGGTTCTTTGCGCTAAAAGTGTGCGCAAAATGCCTGTTCTGACTGCTGTTTGGGGGTTCTATGAAGCGTATCTTTATCTATGACACGACCTTGCGTGATGGAAGTCAGGGCGAAGGTGTGAACTTCTCGCTTCAGGACAAACTGAACATTACCCGCAAGCTGGATGAGATGGGTGTCGATTTTATCGAAGGCGGATACCCACTTTCCAACCCCAAGGATTTTGAATACTTCCGTGAAGTTCGGAAGCTGGACCTAAAACATGCCAGGGTAAGTGCGTTTGGCATGACCCGCCGCAAGGGAATACATCCCTCGCAGGATACTTGCATTAAGGCGTTGTTAGAGGCAGGAACTTCCCTGGTGACGATCGTTGGGAAAACCTGGGATCTTCATGTCACTGAAATCCTGGGTACCACCCTTGAAGAAAACCTTGCGATGATCTCTGATTCGGTAAGTTACTGCAAGGATCAGGGTCGCGAGGTATTCTACGATGCGGAACATTTTTTCGATGGTTACAAAGCCAACCCGGACTACGCATTAAAGACCTTGAAGGCCGCGCATGATGCTGGCGCAAGCGTTTTGATACTTTGTGACACCAACGGTGGCACGCTGCCTGATGAGATCATGAACCGGGTCGAGTCTTTGAAGGCCGCGCTTGGCCCCACCGCCAATTTGGGGATTCATTGCCACAACGATTGTGATCTTGGGGTTGCGAACAGCCTTGCCGCGATCAAGGCGGGCGCGACTCAGGTGCAGGGTACCATCAATGGAATCGGCGAGCGCTGCGGAAACGCCGACCTGATCAGCGTGGTGGCGAATCTCGCGTTGAAGCAGGGGTATCAGGCTCTTAAACCGGAAAGTCTAAGCCGGCTGACGGAGCTTTCCCGTTATGTCTATGAGACTGCCAACATGAATTTCCGCAACGGCCAGCCTTTTGTTGGAGCCAGTGCCTTTGCGCATAAAGGTGGAATGCATACCCATGCGGTTGCCAAGATTTCACACAGCTATGAACACATCAACCCAACAGTTGTGGGGAATCAGCGACGCATTCTGGTGAGTGAGCTTTCCGGGCAGGCAACCATCCTGAACAAGACTTCGAAGTATGACTTCACTGGCGACAAGGCGATGATGGTGAAAATTCTCAATCGCGTGCAGGACCTTGAGAATGAGGGCTACGAATTTGAGGCAGCCGAGGCATCTTTTGATCTTTTGGTAAGAAAGGCCGCGGGGATATACGAGCCCTTGTTTGAAAGACTTTCCTACCGCGTAAATATCGAGATGGGAAAGGATAACCTTCCAAAGACCGAGGCAACGGTGAAAATTCGTCACGGAGCCTGCGAGGCTCATACCGCCAGTGAAGGAGACGGTCCTGTAAATGCTTTGGATGGTGCGCTTCGAAAGGCTTTGCTGCCGCTGTTTCCGAACCTTGCAGATTTGCAACTTGCGGATTACAAGGTGCGCGTGGTGAATGCCCGCGCTGGTACCGCGGCCCGGGTAAGGGTTGTCATTGAATCGCATGATGTGAAAGATGTATGGTCCACTGTTGGGGTTAGCGAGAACATAGTAGAGGCATCCTGGCTGGCGTTGGTGGACAGCATTGAATACAAGCTTATCAAAGATCGTGAACAAGCCGGGAAGTAATTGTTGAAACACAGGGATGAAGCAAGGAATTGACCGAGATGGATAAAGAACTGCCAAAGCAATATGACCCAAAGCTGGCCAAGGATCAGTGCCTGAAATTCTGGGAAGAGAAGGGCTACTTTCATGCCCGTCCGGAGAATCCCGCGAAATCATACAGCATCGTGATTCCCCCACCCAATGTGACCGGGGCTTTGCACCTTGGGCATGCGTTGAACAACACCCTGCAGGACATCTTGTGCCGGTGGAGGAAAATGCAGGGTTTCAATGTTCTGTGGATGCCCGGAACCGACCATGCCGGCATCGCAACCCAGGCAGTGGTGGAGCGCAGGGTGCGCGATGAAGAGGGCAAGAACCGTCATGAATTAGGTCGGGAAAAGCTGGTCCAGAAAATCTGGGACTGGAAGGAACAGTACGAAAAACGCATCCTTGGGCAGTTAAGGGAACTGGGTGCGGCCTGCGATTGGAAACGAACCCGCTTTACACTGGATCCCGTTTGCGCCAAAGCGGTTCGCGCCACATTCTTTGAAATGTTCAGGCAGGGGTACATCTACCGGGGCAAAAGGCTTGTCAATTGGGATACCCAGCTTCAGACCTCTGTGGCGGATGATGAAACCTTTACCGAAACCGTGAAGGGTGGATTTTGGACATTTCGTTACCCAGTGGTTGGAAGTGAGGAATTCATCCGCTTTTCCACCACACGCCCTGAAACCATGCTGGGCGATGTCGCGGTGGCGGTGCATCCTTCCGATGAGCGCTTTGCCCATCTGGTTGGCAGGAAGGTTCGTATTCCCTTGGTGGATCGTGAAATTCCGATCATTGCGGATGGCATTCTTGTCAAAAAGGAACTTGGCACCGGTGCGGTCAAGGTTACCACTGCACACGATCGCAATGACTATGCCTGCGGACTTCGGCACCAGTTGCCCATGATCAATATCCTCAACCCGGATGGTTCTATTCGGGAAGGGTACGGGGTTTACGCCGGTCTGGATCGCTACGAAGCCCGCAAACGCGTTACCGAGGACATGGAAAAGCTGGGCTTCTTCGAAGGCAGGGAAGACCGCGACATTGAGTTGGCGCACAGCGACCGCAGCAAGACTCCAATCGAACCGTTCCTTTCCGATCAATGGTTTGTGAAGATGGACCATCTGGCCCAGACGGCGATGGATGCCGTGAAAGATGGTCGGGTGCGTTTCACTCCTGAGCGTTACGCTGACACTTATTTGGACTGGTTGGGCGAAAAACGCGACTGGTGCATCAGCAGGCAGTTGTGGTGGGGCCATCGTATTCCAATCTGGTACGCGCGCTGTGAGGAAGCAGACCTGAAAAAAGCGTTTGCTGGCAGGAAGGATGTCTGTTGGGCAAGGGATGAGGAAAATGGCGTATGGTTGGTATGCGCGCTCGAGGATATCCCCGAGCAAATTCTGGGTGCGGACATAAAACTTGTTCAGGATCCTGATGT
>JBEGQX010000082.1:0-8150 GCA_041180805.1 Planctomycetota bacterium | reverse complement strand
TCCATCCGTGGTTTTGCCATCAAAGAGCAATTTCCAGCCGGACTTCTTCTCGGATTCGGAAAGGGTGTTTTCCTGCGCAAACACCGCCGTGCCAAACAGGCTGGCAAGCGCCACGCCCAATACAAACCATCGACTTGAGAACATGATTATTCCTCGACTTGGGTAAAATCCAACATCCATCCAACATGACTTTAATTATTGATGGCAACAGTCCTGGGGGCAAGAAAGAACTGGTCGGCGTTACACCACCTTGTCACCCTCACGCTCCACCAGCCTGCGGAAATGATCGCAAAGCGACATCGTTACCGGGCCCGGTTTTCCTTCACCTATTTTTCTTCCATCCAATTCCAGCACCGGGGCTATCTCACCCATGGTTCCCGTGCAGAACATCTCATCGGCCCGGTAGGCCTCGGCCATGCTGACATCCCGAACCTCAGCGGGAATACGGTTCATGGCACAAAGATCCAATACCGCACCGCGGGTGATGCCTTCCGGACAGGCATGCGTGTGCGGGGTAAAAATCTCTCCACGGCGCACAAAGAACACATGGGTGGCGTTGGTCTCGGCAATAAAACCACGGCTGTCCAGCATTAGCGCATCGTCAGCGCCCGCTGCGTTTGCCTGGATCTTCGCAAGGATCGAATTCAACAGATTGTTGTGATGTATGCGGGGATCCAGCACCTCGGCAGTGGGACGACGAAATGTACTGGTTATCAACTTGATCCCAGACTTGTCATAAACCGGTGCCTTGTGTTCCGCAAGAACTATTAATGTGGGGCCAACTGTGTTCAATCGGGGATCCATGCCACTGGTGTACTTCACCCCTCGCGTTAGCGTCAGACGAATATGAACATGATCGCTCATCTGGTTGGCGTGCAGTGTTCGGCGTATTTCCTCGACTATTTCCCTTTGCTGGGGAACCTGTGCAAATGCCAGCGCACGCGCACTGTCACAAAGTCGGTCGAGGTGGTAATACAGACGGAAGATCCTTCCATTGTAAAGACGCAACCCCTCCCACACCGCATCCCCACCCTGAACCACGGAATCAAATGGGCTTACCCCGGCTTCGTTGCGATGCAGCAACTTGCCATTGATGTTGACGATTAGATCCTTGTTGCGTTCGTTGAATTTCTGAAGCATTGAAGTTTCTCAAGGGATGATACGGTACTGATGCAGGCGCTTGTAGATTTGGCGGCACTCTTCGAGTATTGGAAGTAACTCCCCTGGAACCGTGCTAGTTTTTTCCCTGGGTGCAGAAAAGCCTGTGGTCTTTGCTACCTTCGCATACCAATGCTTTGCCCAGCAACCATCGGTAGGGTGAATGCCAGGCTTCCAGTTTAACATGGCATCAGTGAAGGGAATGCCCAAATTATCGCAAAGCTGTCCCAGCACCGAGGCCGGGTTGGATTGCAGATCCCTGGAATCTATGACTGGGGGATTTTTCCCTATTCTCTTACGCTGCATCTCAAAGAGTGCCTCCTGCTGGGGGAAACCCGTATCCCGCAAAGTGGGATAGCTGATGAACTCTGTAAGAGATGCCACCACATCATCCGGGTCGCGAATCAGAAAGGCATGGTGCAAGTTATTCATCCAGTCACAATCCATGCCAGGCAGCAGATGATGTGCCATATGCTTTTGGTACCAGTGTGTCTTTCCGCCAGGTATTGGACCTGTCAACCAGTCCACCACCTTCAGCCAGTCGGATTCGTGGGTGCTTATTACTTCCTCGGCTCCCGGATGGGGCAATTGCGTCTTTTTCAGATAGTGCGAATAAAATGGCTCGTCGGTTACAAAGGTATCCAACCGATTGCCAAACGAACGCATCATGGCTGTGGAAAGATTTCGTGGACCAGACCACATGGCAATTCTCATGACCGGGCTCCTTCCAAAACGACTTGCTTGGAAACACTTTTGTAACGGTTATGAAATGCTATCGCAATCAAGTTTGTCAGTTTGATAAAGGAAAGTCCCCTTAGCTTGGTTAGAATTGGGGAAGAAACCAAGGGTGATTTCCATGATTATCATCAATGTCATTTTATCAGGCTTTTTGCATATTTTGTCCGGATTGGAACCAATTTCCAATCTGAACAAAACCCCTGCCTTGTTCATGGTTCCAGCTATTCAGGAGGGGACACCCAAACCCGGCATTCGGGTAAGGCAACAATGGCCGGAAGAGGCTGGCACCAAGATTCATCATGCGTTGTACCTTCCCTTGGGTGAAAAACCGGCAGCCGGGCTACCGGTGATTGTGGAATTCGCTGGCAACGGTGGTTTCAAAAACCAGCTTGGCGACGAAAGTGATGGAACGGTGGAAGGTTGCATTCTGGGTTATGGAATTACCAGGGGTAAGGATGCCATCTGGGTTTGCGTTCCATTTGTAGACAGCGAGCACAAACAAAATGCAACAAACTGGTGGGGCAACCCAGAGGCTACCGTGGAATACACCATCCGAACGGTGGAACGGGTTTGCAAACAACATGGCGGAGATAAAAACAGGGTGTTTCTGGCTGGCTTTTCACGTGGAAGCATAGCCTGCTCTTATATCGGTCTAAGAAATGAAAAAATTTCCGGCCTTTGGGGCGGCTTCATTTGTCACAGCCATCTGGATGGCGTTCGAAAATGGAACTATGCGGACAGCGATGCCAAATCGGCACTTTCACGCTGGTCCAGGCTGAACAACCGCCCGGTGTTCATCTCGCATGAGGGCTCTGCCCAAGCTGCCAGGGATTTTCTGGAAACCAACAAGGTGGAGGGAAAGTTCACCTTTGTGAACCTTCCTTTTCCAAACCATACGGCAGCCTGGGTGCTGAGGGATCTGCCGGAAACCATACAACTTCGGGATTGGTGGAGGAAACACGCTCTTTTGAAGGATTAATACCCGTGTTGGGAAAATATCACGGATTGACACGCAGCGAACCAAGCAGAATCTTTTTGGCAACGCTGATCTTCAATAGATCTTCATTCATCACAGAATGGTTTCTGGGTTGTTCCACCCCATGGACATATCCATTCATGAAATCATGATTCTTGTTCGTGATTCGGTCTGGGTAATTTCCAGCATATTGTTCATCCTTCAGGAAGACAGCGACAAAATCATTCCAGAATCCATCGTCCTTTTCCGCTAACTGCCTGGAAATGTAAGATTCCAACAGGATGGTTAAATAACCCGACTTCCTCGCCCATCGCACCAAGGAATGACCACTATCCGGATAAAAACGCCAGGAGTCCACCGGATGACGGTGAAAAATTCCATTGGATGGAACATTTAGATAGAAAAGTCCACTAGGCTTTAAAACACGCATGATCTCATTAAATAGCAGCCAAAACATATCCGAATGTTCAAAACATGAACTGGAGACCACCACATCCAGCGATTCATCGTCAAATGGAAGCTTGTAGGGATCCTGAATGACAATATCCACATTTTTGCCGGGCGCAAAGTCCACCCCCTTGTAATCATGATTGGGGGGGAAAATACTTTTCAAGCTGCCATTGATATCCAGAGAGCCTATGTCGGCAATCTTCAGATTTTTGCCCGCCTGGCTGGCAATGTAGGAATCGTGAAACCATTTGCAATTTAACAGCGCGCTATGATGCATGAATATATGCTCCCGATTTATGTTTGAGTTGGGACCATGCCACGAAGGCCCTGAAAGACCCGGTTGCGAACATGAACAAATTCCTTCAGGTAGAGTCTTGAATTGGTTTTAAGGTACTGCCCCTTCAGGGCATCGCATACCAGCAAATCTCCAATAAAATTTCCCACATGATGCAAAGAAAACGGGGCCTTGCTGACATCAAGCATATGGGTTGCTTGCATATTCAAGGATTTTAAAACCAGCGACACAAGACGTTCTATCAGGAAAACTTTCATACGGTAGGTATCGGTTTTTTCCCTGTGCTCGGTGTAACTTTCCAGCAGACTTGCCAGTTCACCCTGTTTACCTTCAGCAATTTGAAACAGCCTTTCAGCCCATTGAAACCATATCTTCCAAAACTCGTACCTGGCGACAAAGTAATTCGAGTAAATGCAAGTGGAGCTGTCCGAGACAAAGTTTTCCAGTTCGAAATTCATACCCAGGTTTTGCAAAAAAAGGTTTCCAGCCTTGTTGATGCCGGGATGGTACCTTTCCCCTTGTTCAAAACTGCTTAAATATAGTGCAATCTGGTCAAAGTAAGGCGAAAAGCTGTAAACATCATGCTTTGCAGAGAAGACAGTATCCAGAACATATTCCGAATGGCACCAGGTCTTTTCAAAAAACTTGGAAGACAAAAAGCCTATGTAATCCCGCGGGTTAAAAGACTGGTTCAACAAAACATTTCGGATGGGCCAATACTCAGCCCAATCGGGCCTCATGTTGGGGCTGTTATCCAGCGGTATAAACCCCTTCTGAAGCTTGGACTTGGAATCCTCATCATAGTAAATCTGAAATATATAGATGTTGGGCTTTGTCATCCATGAATCCTAAAGCAGCACAAAAATCAGCACACCACCAACTAGCAATTACCTGTTGTTAACAACAACCCTAACATATTTTCTCTGGTTTTTGGTAACCACACAACAAATTGATTTGGAGTTACTCCAAGGTGGATTTATGCTCCAATCCAAAGGCTCTGGAAGGGGTTTTGAATAGCAATGTTTATCGTATTGGTCTGATTAGTGATAATCGCTATAAATAGCACAGGATCCATTAAACATTGAACAACAATCATGAACCATTACAAACAGCTTGAAGCAGAAGCCATCGAGATCATCCGTGAGGCCGTGGCTGGCTCTCGCAAGCCAGTCATGATGTATTCCATCGGCAAGGATTCCTCGGTAATGCTTCACCTGGCCCGAAAGGCCTTTTACCCCGCGCCACCCCCGTTTCCACTTCTTCACATTGATACCACCTGGAAATTCCAGGATATGTACGCCCATCGCAAACGCATGGCGGAAGAATCGGGCATGGAACTCCTCACACACACGAACCAGGAAGGTTTGAAGGCAAACATCAATCCCTTCACCCATGGATCCAGCTACTACACCGATGTGATGAAGACCCAGGCCCTTAGACAGGCATTGGACCATCACCAATTTGATGTTGTGTTTGGGGGTGCCCGGCGTGATGAGGAAAAATCCCGCGCCAAGGAAAGGATCTTTTCATTTCGATCCGCTGGCCATAGGTGGGATCCCAAATCGCAGCGCCCGGAGCTTTGGAACCTTTACAACACACGCATGCGCCCCGGCGAAACCATTCGTGTCTTTCCGCTTTCCAATTGGACAGAACTGGACATCTGGCAGTACCTGCATGTGGAAAAGATACCCATCGTTCCGCTTTACTTTGCCAAAGAAAGGCCCGTTGTGATTCGCAATGGCCAGTTGATCATGGTGGATGACAAGCGCATTCCGATCGAATCCGGTGAAAAGCCACAGATGCGAATGATCCGTTTCCGCACTCTGGGCTGCTACCCGCTGACTGCCGCGATTGAAAGTCCCGCCACAACCATGGAAGAGATCATTGCCGAGACTTTTAACACCGTAAGTTCCGAACGTCAGGGACGACTTATCGACAGCGACCAGCCCGGGTCCATGGAAAAGAAAAAGCAGGAAGGGTACTTCTAATGGCCCAGTTGCATGCCAAAAACATAGTCCAGTATCTGGAAGAGCAAAGGCAGAAGGAAACCCTGCGCTTCATCACCTGTGGCAGCGTGGATGATGGCAAAAGCACCCTCATTGGCAGGCTTCTCTACGAATCCAAATGCATCTTCGATGACCAACTCAAGGCGCTGGAAACAGAATCCAAGCGCTATGGTACTCAGGGGGAAAAGATCGACTTTGCACTGCTTGTCGACGGTCTTGAAGCCGAGCGTGAACAAGGTATCACTATTGATGTTGCCTACCGCTTTTTCTCCACCGATCGCAGACGTTACATTGTTGCAGATACTCCTGGGCATGAACAGTACACGCGGAACATGGCAACCGGTGCATCCACTGCACAGATGGCCATACTTCTGATTGATTCCCGCAAGGGTATCCTTCCACAGACTCGCAGGCACCATCGCATTGTCACCATGATGGGCATCCGCCACATTGTTCTGGCTGTAAACAAGATGGACCTGATGAACTATGAGGAAAGCGTCTTTAAGCGTATTGAGGCGGACTATCGCGATTTTTCCAAGGATGCGAACCTTACAACTCTGCAAGCCATTCCGCTGGCGGCAGTGTTTGGTGACAATGTGCTGAAACGAAGCGATAACATGCCTTGGTACAAAGGCCCCACACTTTTTGATCACATGGATACGGTGGATGTCCGCGAGGTTTCCACCCGCGAGGCATTCCGTCTGCCAGTGCAATGGGTAAACCGCCCCAACCTGAACTACCGGGGTTTCTGCGGTCGCATTGCCGAAGGCAGGGTAAAACCTGGCGACCCCGTTCGAGTGCTGCCCTCAGGCAGAACTACAACTGTTAAAAGCGTTGATTTTTTTGAAGACCAGCTTCCTGAGGCACAAGCAGGTGCCTCCATCACCCTTACACTGAACGATGAAGTTGATGTCAGTCGTGGAGACCTGATCTCCGCAACGGATCATCCCCCCGAGGTAGCGGACCAGTTTCAGGTAAAGCTTCTCTGGCTTTCCGAGGAACCTATGGTTCCCGGAAGATCCTACTGGCTGAAGGTGCATGCCAAGGAAGTAAGCGCCACGGTCATGGAAATCAAGTATCGGGAAGACATCAACACAGGTTCCCACCTTGCGGCCAAGGTACTTAACCTGAATGAAATTGCCGTGGTAACTGTCAGCACCACTCACCCTGTGGTATTTGAACCCTATACAGCAAATCGTGCCCTTGGCGGTTTCATACTGATTGACAAGCTGAGTTGCGCCACGGTGGGTGCAGGTATGATTGAATTCGCCTTGAGGCGGGCCACGAATATCCACTGGCAGTCGCTCGAGGTAGGCAAGACCCAGCGCGCACTTTTGAAAAATCAGGATCCTCGCTGCATCTGGTTCACTGGATTATCCGGTTCCGGAAAATCGACCGTGGCGAACCAGTTGGAAAAAAGACTGCACGCAGAGGGCAGGCATACCTATATGCTGGATGGCGACAATATCCGTCATGGACTGAATCGGGACCTGGGTTTTACCGAGGCAGACCGTGTGGAAAATTTGCGCCGGGTCGCCGAGGTTGCAAAGCTGATGGTGGAAGCCGGCCTGATAGTAATTGTCAGCTTTATCTCACCCTTCAGGGCGGAAAGGCGCGCTGCCCGCGACCTGTTTGCACCCGGGGAGTTCATCGAAGTGTATGTGAACACACCCATCGAGGAATGTGAAAAACGCGATGTGAAAGGCCTCTACGCAAAGGCTCGTCGAGGGGAATTGAAGAACTTCACCGGAATAGACAGCCCATACGAAGCCCCTGAAAATGCAGAGCTTGTGGTGGATACCAGCAAGAAGAGCCCCGAGGATTGCGCCTTGGAAGTGTGGAGGCTGATCGAAGGCAAATAACGATCAGCCCCTTTTTTCTCAACCATCTCACGGATCAGCATCATCATCCAAAGCAGTGGCCGGACCAAAGTTACCCGTCTTGGGGGTAATGGGCGGCACCGTGGGATCGGGTTGCTTCATCGGCTTGGAAGACTGTGGCTTGGTAGAATCTTGGGTGGCAAGATCCTGCGTTGGAGCTTCGTCTTCCTCCGGACCCTGATAGGTATTGTAATAGCCTGGCCACGGATTTGACCCCGAGTAGACCACATCATCGGTAGCTACCCCATAGACAGGGGTGGAATAGTATGATGGGTAGAACATCCGGGCACCCAGCCCCCAACCCAAACCCCAACCAAGCCCCCAGCCAAAGCCCCAGCCGAAACCTCCCCAGCCCCAGCCACCCCAACCATGTCCCCAACCCCCGTAGTTGTTGAAGTTGTTCACATGATAGTTGTTGCCATTCCAGTTGTTATGATTGCCATTCCAGTTGTGGTTGTGGCTGTTGTTGCCGTTCCAGTTGTGGTTGTTGTTGGATGCCCTGTTGGCATTGTTATGATTGTACCCAGAATTGGAATTATGCCTGTTCGCGGCCGAATTGGTATGGTTCTGGCCACTGGGTCCATGGTGATTGTTGGCACCACTTGTCCCATGGCGGCTATTAGCACCATTGGTGTGGAATCCACCAT
>JBEGQX010000081.1:0-16142 GCA_041180805.1 Planctomycetota bacterium | reverse complement strand
CCTGGGTCAGGGGTTCGTTCCAGCCCGAAACGGTCTCGTAAACGGGTTTGCATCTTTCCAGTTCGGAAGCGTCCGTGGGGAAATAATCGATACGCTGGCCATTCAATTCGTATGCAGTGGCAATTTTTAGTTCAGGAAGGCCGCTCAAAACATCCAGAAGCATGATGCAAATTTCATCTGTGGCATTTATCATAGCGCTATGTCGCGCGGCAACTGCATCAAACCAGCCGCATCGCCTTGGTCTTCCTGTAACCGTGCCATATTCCCTGCCAATTTTTCTGATACGTTCGCCAATGCCTTCTGGGCCGTCGTTCAACTCGGTGGGGAACGGGCCTTTTCCCACACGGGTGGTGTAGGCTTTTAGAATCCCGATTACCTTGGTGACATAGCGACTGTTAATCCCTGTGCCAGAACCAATTCCCGCTGTGGTGCTGTTGGAACTGGTAACAAAAGGAAAGCTTCCATGATCCACATCCAGAAGGCTGCCTTGAGCGCCTTCAAAAAGAATTCTCTTGCCTGCCTTGAGGTCGTCATGCAAAACCCGCATGGTATCGGTCAAATGAGGGCGCAAAAACTCGCCATGCTGATAATATTCCTCGGCAATCTTTCCGGCATCCAAGGGGGTGCAGTCGGGATTGAAACCTTTTAGAAGCTTGTTCTTGAATTCCACCACGGTGGCAATCTTTGCCTGAAGAAGGTTTTTGTCCAGAAGTTCCCCGGTTCGAATGGCATGCACACGGCCCACTTTATCCTGATAGCAGGGACCTATTCCGCGGCCGGTGGTTCCGATTCCCTGGCCCTCTTTCGATTCAGTGATTTTTTCCTGTTCAATGTGGTAGGGGAATATCAAATGGGCCCGGTTGCTGATTAACAGGTTGCTTCCCACTTCAATGCCGTTCTTGGTGAGCTGCTGGATTTCCTCGCGCAGGCGCCCCGGGTGAATGACCACGCCATTTCCGATCACGGATTTGATATTCGGCTTGATCACTCCAGTTGGCAAAATGGAAAGTTTGAATGTTTTGTCCCCCACAACAACTGTATGGCCGGCATTTGGGCCACCATTGTATCGGGCCACCACATCGTGGTGTTCCGTTAGAACATCCACAACCTTGCCTTTGGCCTCATCGCCCCACTGAAGTCCAACCACACAGGTGCAGGCCATGGCTAACCACCGTTCGTAAGTTTTACCTTAAAATGTTCCATAAACAAAAATGCCCAAGACATCGAGTCTCAGGCAATCAAAAACAATCCATACGACATGATTTCTTATTCCTAAAGTTGCCCTAAGTCAAGGGTTGCAACTCGGGCCACTTCAAGGGATGATACTCAAATCCTGTAAATGTCCGTACTTAAGAGGATATGCCTTTGCTAAACACATCTTGGCTGGTTCTGACACTTTTGGCATTTGGCTTGTTTCAGGACAAATCCAGCGAGCCGGAGCCATCCTTGCAAGGCAAAACCCTTACTCAATGGATGGAATTGCTTTCCCGGGAGGATGTCGAGCAGACCTCCGAAGCCAGGATGAAAGCCAAGCGCGGTGCCTTGATAGCACTTGAGTTGCTTGCCGGAAGTTACGAACCAAAAATTATCGAAGCGGTTACCAAGGTAATGGCGACCGATTCTGATCCAAAAATCCGCGAGGCTGCCACAGGTGCATTGGTGAGAATCGCGCAGAAGATTTCACAAAAGTCCAAAACCGAGGAACCAAAGGATATGGCGGTAATTTCGCTTCGGCAAGCACTCAAGACAGACAAAGACTCGAAAGTTCGGGAAATGGCAGCCCAGGGGTTGGGAAAGTTGGTCCCTCATTCAGTCAAGGCTTTGGATGTTTTGGCCGCATCATTAAATGAGAAAGAAGCAGGCATTCGCATAGCCAGTGCGGATGCCATTCGAAAACTGGGAGAGCAGGCAAAACCCGCATCAAAGCAGTTGCAAACCCTGGCTTCTAATAAAAATGCGGATATTATTTCCCGCTCCCACGCCTGCCTGGCGTTGGGAAATATCAGGGAAGAAGCGGCTTTGCCATTTCTACTGGAGATTATGGAAGCCAGAAATGAGGCTTTGGATCTGCAAGTTGCCTCTGCCAAGGCTTTTTCAATGATCCCACTTAAAGACAGGGAAATACCCGCCAGACTTGGCAAAGTATTGATTGCCCCCAGCACAGCGAGGGATTTGAAGCTTGCTTTGGTGGTTAGCCTTGACCAGATGGGAAAACTTGCGCAGCCTGCAACAGAAGCATTGATAGCGGTTTTGGCAGACAGGGATGGGTCAATCCGTGCGATTGCGATTCACGCGTTGGGGAACATGGGGCCAGAACTTGGCCCCATGCTGGATCGTGCAAGAAATGCCGTGGGCAATTCGCTGATGGATGCCTCCGCTGATGTGCGACTTTCAGCACTGGAAACCTTGGGCAGATGGGGGCCGTCTTTGGTGGATATGGCCACAACCAGTAAGATTGAAAAACTGGAGAAGGATAGCTCCAAGGAGGTTCGCGAGACCGCAAAACTGGTATTGGGCAGATTGCGCGGTCCCGCACCCAAATGATTAACTTGCAGCGCTCTCGCAGGCAGCTATCATGCTATCCTCTTGCGGGAATTTACCGGTTTCCAGTTTGGAATAAAGAAGTTTGCCATTCACGGTTAGCTCAAAGCAACCTCCCGTGGAAGGTTCCAATTTTAAACTGGAAATACGAGTTTTGAAATGGCTCAAAAGCTTGGCTGTCAGACCGACAGCCTGTGGTTCATAGTTTCACTTGGAACAATAGCGTAATTCAACTTGCATGTTGGTTGGTCTCCGGGGTCGGTGAATTAACTAAAGTTTATGTTAGTCTCAGAAAGATTGCTTATCAAGAAAGGTACTCAGGGTGGATGAAGTTTTTCCTCCAACGGTGATCATTCGACATACAAAGGAAAACCCCAGAAAATGTTCCATCATGCCTTTGAAGGGCAGGCCGGGGATTCAAATCCATAACTATCCAATGGCCCGCCCATTGGATTTGCGCAATTACATTCGCCTTGCGGCGGATGGTCCACCTCTTACAAGGCAGGATGAAAAGTTCGGCGTATTACTTCTCGATGGGAGCTGGCGTTCGGCGGGTTCTATGACACGCGATTATGAACATATTTCACCAAGATCCCTAAGTGGATTTGTCACAGCATACCCCAGAGTTTCCAAGCTTGGCACTGACCCGGATAATGGCCTAGCTTCCGTTGAGGCACTTTTCATCGCGCTAAAAATTCTAGGCAGGCCTGTGGAAGGTATTCTTGATTATTACCACTGGAAGGATAAATTCCTTGCCGCCAATACCAGCTTGTTGGCAAATTACGAATGAACTTCAGACTATCTGGGTTTGGATACCTTGAGGTATTCCTGCAAGCTTCTTGCCAGGGCAGTTGAACCCGTGGGAGATGTTTTGAACCTTGGGGCCAAAGCCTGAAGGCATTCGCCCGCGAGCTTTAAGTACTCCTCGTTTTTGGTGAAATGGTAAAGTCTTATCATGTTGAGGATGGAAACGCTGTTTCCGGATGGTTGCGCGCCATCGTATTGGTCAATAGATCGGGCAAAAAGCTTTTCATGTTCTGGTGATGATTGATAAAAGGGGCCTTTTCCTTCCCTGCCATGGTGTTGGATCATTTCTTTGTTCAGGCGTATGGCTTCGATGAGCCAGGTATCCTTTTGGGTAACCTCATGAAGTGTTAATAATCCGTGAACAAGGAAGGCATAATCTTCTTGGAAGGCAAGTATGCCCGCCTTTGGAGTTTCACCCGGAGCCGCACCGTAGCTTCTTAAAAGCCTGCCTTGTGGGTTTTTACAGTTGGCAAGGAGGAAATTAGCAGCCTTGATGGCGGTTTCCAGTGCCTTGGGGTTTCCTGTTGCCTTGTGGGCTGAGGCAAGACCCGCAATCATCTGGCCGTTCCAGCAGGTTAGGATTTTGGTATCCAGGAATGGCATGGGTCTTTGGGTGCGGATCTTCTCTAATTTAGCGCAAGATTTGGCAATGGAAGCTTCCAGATCCGTCTGGGAAATCGCCAGTTGTTTTGCAACCTCTGAGGGATTTTTGGAGCGGTTCAAAATCAGGTGTTTTTCCTCGAAATTGGGTTCGATATCGAAGGCCGCCAGAAATATTTCGGTATCCTTTCCGGGGCCAAGAATGCGTTTTAATTCAGCGGGTTCCCACACATAATATTTCCCCTCGATTCCTTCAGAGTCGGCATCCAAGGATGAATAAAAACCACCATTGGGAGCAGTCATTTCACGAAGCACGAAATCTATCGTTCGGTTTAGCGCTGACTGAATATGCGGGCTGGGTTTTTGAGCAAACTGAAAGGACAATGCTTCCAGCAATTGGGCATTGTCATAAAGCATTTTTTCAAAATGAGGAACAGTCCAAGTTCTTTCAACGGTATAACGGTGAAAACCGCCAGCCAGATGATCAAAGATTCCGCCCAGACATATTCTGTTCAGGGTTAGTTCAACAGCCTGTACCCCCTTTTCTTTCAGGGGGGAGTTTTTATCTCCTTGCAAAAAAAGCAGGTAACTTGGGGTAGGGAATTTGGGCCCCGAGAACCCTCGCTGCGCGGATCCAAACCCTCCATGTTGGGGGTCGAATTCATCAAGCACGGATTCCACAATCGAGTTCAACAGATTTTGACCCAGCTCGATATTGTTAAAGAGGAAGAGTTCGCCTGCAAGAACCCTCTTTGCGGAATCAGCCAGTTTTGTGGATTGGGCTTTTATCGTCCCAGGTTCCTTCTGATAAAGGTCTTGGATGGCTTCTAGAATTGTTAGGAAACCACGCATTTTCTGCCCTTGGATTTCCTTGTCATAGGGAGGCCAATAGGTTCCTCCAAAAAAAGGATTTCCATCCGGAGTAAGAAACATGGAAAGCGGCCATCCGCCCCGCTGACCAAGAACATTTAACGAGGTCAGGTAAGCGTGATCTATGTCCGGGCGTTCCTCACGATCCACCTTGATGCACACAAAGTGCTTGTTCATGTAAGCGGCAATTTTCTCATCGGAGAAAGATTCTTTCTCCATGACATGGCACCAATGGCATGCGCTGTAGCCAATGGAAAGAAACACAAGCTTGTTTTCTTTGCGCGCTTTCTGAAAAGCCTCTTCACCCCAGGGATGCCAATCAACAGGGTTGTGGGCATGTTGGCGAAGGTAAGGGCTGGATTCCTTTGCCAGGCGATTTTGTTTTGCGTTGGGAAAGGCAAGCAATGCTGCATGCAACTGCGCCAGAATCGCCATGGCTAATACAAAATGGATTCTCATAGGTAAGCGCATTGTTTATGGAAGTTTCAGGTTTGCTACCGCAGGGGCCAAGCAGGATTTTTCGTTGCAGGCTTGGTACTTGACCACCACCTCCGGTGACTGGCCCTGATTGCGGGGAAGGGGAGCGGTTACCTTTATTTTGACGGTTCCTTCATAAGTGGAGTAATTGCCCACGATGGTATCCTGCACCAGCATGCCCGCCGGGTAAGTGATCTTTGCCGGCAAGGAAGTTCCCTCGGATTTGACACTGATGTTAGTCTGCACGGAGGCCAGGTCTGGATTACCCACGGGGTTGGCATAAACATGCCAGCCTTTTGCGATTTCCAAAGTTATGGTGAAAGACTTTTGCTCGGTAGTGGAAGTTGCTTCCGGCTGAATGCTAACTTTAACCACCTTGGAACTATCATTGGACTGGGCGGAAGCCGAGAGCGCGAAAGCCAGCACTCCAAACAACCCCGAAAATAGTAATTTTTTCATGATTCCCTTCTTTCTGGTTTTTAAGTGACTGTTCTTGTCTTCATACCTTATCATTTTGAGGGTGTTAACAACAAACCGAAATCGGATGTTATCTACCATGATGAAAAACGCCAGGCTGGCACTTTTTTGCACCATGATCTTCTCGTTATCCGGAATTTGTCAGGAAACTACCACAAAGCCTGTTGCAACCCCGGCCATGGCGGCGGATCTGTGGAAGAAGATGAATGCCGGGCCATACCATGTTCACGAATCCAAAAGAATTATTCTTACGGTTCCCAAGTCCATGGAATCCAAAGCCAAAGATATTGCGGCCAATCTGGAAAAACATCAGGAAGCTGCGATGAAACCAATGGGCTTTGATGAGGAAACCCCGCCTTGGGCTGGCAAAATCCTGGTTTTCATACTTCCTGAAAGAGAGCAATTTGCGGGCTTTGTTCGCAAGGTGGAAAAGCGCTCTCCCATGAAGGAGGAAAGCACCTCGTTTGGTTATCTGGAAAGTATTCCCCATCTGGCAGCAACGGCTGCCAAGGGCAAGGAGCCTGTTCCAGCCGAAGTGGAAGCCAGCGTGGAAATTTCTGCCGCGGTTCTTCGTTCTCGCGCAGGGCAAAAGACCCCGCTTCCAGACTGGATTCCGGATGGCTTTGGGCGCGCTGTGAGGTGGAAGGTATTGGGAGGGAACAATAAAAGTGTTCAGGTAGCCCGCAGAAAGGTTTTGCTTGCTTCCAAAAATGTCAAAGGCTTGGGGGACTTGTGGAACTATAGCGATACCGAGATTGGGCCGCTTTTACAGGCAAGCCTTATGGAGTATTTGACCTTTGGTCCGCAAGCCGCCAAGGTAACCTCTTTTGTGAAGGCATTCAGCCCAGATGATAATGGAGATTCAAAATCACCGGAGCAGGCGCTTGAGGCCGCGATGATTATTCCCGGGCAAATTGTCGCATCCTGGCGATCATGGGTTCCAGGGCAAAAGTAGAATTCAACCGGCTATTTACCGGAAGTCTCCACGATTTCCAACCGGATATCTTTGAAACGAACTTCCATCGCTGGACCTGAGTGCACTTGAAAGGCAATTTCCCCCTGCCGAGAGACTTTGTCGTCTTTAAGGTCAACACACAGCTTGCCATTAATCCAGGTTCTAATCTCTGCACCAATGGCCTCAATCTTGTAATGATTCCATTCCATGGGTTTGACATGTGCCTCACCAGAATCTTTCCATAAAAGGCCACGGCCGCTTTCCTCGTAAAGTTTTCCCCACCAGCCTTTGCCAATGTCTGCCTGGGGGCCGCGCATTTCACCGTCAGGTAATGGTTCACTTCGAAATTGCACACCACTGTTGCCAGAGTCCGGGGCAAGTTTTACCAAGAATTCCAGACGAAAGTCCTTAACTTGCATTTCGGATCGCAGGAAGGTATTGCGCTTCAATCCAGTGGTGGATCCTATGATTTCTCCCTTTTCCAAACGCCAAATTTTTTCGTCCCCATGCCAGCCTGACAGATCTTTGCCATTAAAGAAAAGGTTGCTGTTCTCCTTGCTGGCAAGGAAGCCGGCCTGGGTAGGGTTGCGAAGATAACCCACAAGGTCCCGAATTTCAGATCCTGATAAATTTTGCAACAGATTGTCCGGCATCATGGAGATCTCGGACGGTTTTCTACTTTCTATGTCCTTCTTTGCCAGCACCACAAGTTCATTGGCTGTTTGCAAGGTCAGGGCGGTTGTTGTTTCATCCTTTACTATTCCGGTCACAACGCGGCCATTTTCCAAGGCAATCGTAGACATGGAGTATTCCTTGGGAATTACAGCAGATGGATCCACCATGTTTTCAAGGATGTAATCCAAGTTTGCGCGATTGGAACCTGTCAGGTCGGGGCCGATTTTCCCACCCAAGCCATAAAGAGTATGGCATTGGTGGCAGGCTTTCAGGTACAAGGTTCTGCCATGGGCCAGATTTGGGGTCTGATTCTGCGAATTGATCATCTTGCGAAGATCGGCAATTTTTTTCTGCTTCTCGGCTGGTGTGGAACGAACGAACCCCCAGACATCGCCTATGCGTTTGTCCAGGGTCTTGTTGCCCAATGAGGATAATTGTCTGACCAATTCCGCGGGCACTTCGCCAGGTTGAATGACTTTTTTGCCGATGGCATCGAGCATGGCTTCCGCCCATTCAGGTCTTGAGGCAAGCGTCGCAAGTGCATCCCGGCGGGATGCCTGCCCAAGCATAGGCCATAAATCAACAAGTGCTTTTGCGGTGCCGGGTTCGGTAAATGTGGCCATAGCCCTGATCATGGCTCCTTGAAGTGCCGTATCCAGATTTTTGGCGGCTATGAATTCAGGCAGACTTGAACCCAGATCCTTGGATTTGACACTTACCAAAGTGGCCAGCGCCTTTTGTCTGGCAGGCAAATTGGTGGCGGGGTCTTCAAGTACTTTAAGAAGTTGTTGATATGCCTGCGTATCTCCAAAAATGGTGGCCAGGGAGAGGGCAATGTCTCTCACCTCGGAATCGTTTGAGCTAGCCAGTTTTGTGTAGGCAGTCTGCCATCCCCGGGGCATTTCCACCTTGGATTTGCCAGCCATTCCTTCCTTAAGGCCCAAAAGAATATCCCGCGTAACCGCCGGGTTTTGAAGCTGCTGAATCACCGCGGCGATGGAGTCTGATGTGCCAATGCCACCTAATTTTCTTGCCATGAAATTTGCAAGCGGGGCAGGGCCATTAGATGCCAGGGTCATTGCCCGCGCGGCATCTAATTCTGCTAGCGGTTCCAATGCGTACCAGTAAAGCAGCGGAAGGTTGTGGTCGCTTGAGTCATTTTTGTGGGTAAGCAAGCCTTCCAGGTAACTCCAGCGATCCACCGTGGGAAGCCTTTGCAGCATGGAAGCGATCTCCCGGCGGACAATCGCTGAATCGTCCTTGGCAGCCATGGTTGAAATCTTCCCTGCGATACTGGTGGAAAGGAACCCGTTTTCTTGGCCCAGGCGGATGGCCCAACCCCGAACATGGTCGGAATCATCGGTAAGCAGTTTCTCCACGGTGGAAGCGGTTAGCCCCTGTGTCGTATGTAGTGCCCACAGTCCACGCAGCTTGCGGGTGGGATCCTTGTGTTGAAGGGCAATTTTTTCCAAAGCTTCGCGAGTTTCCTCCCTCGTGTTCCGTTCAGCCAGCACCCTGCGGGAATGCCTTACAAACCAATCATTTGGGTGAAGCTGGTTTTCAATCAATTGGGCATTGGTGGACTTGGTTAAATCCACATTTACTGGCTTGGAACCGCGCAGCGTTATTTTGTAGATACGGCCATTGGAACGATCAAATGCTTGCACATTACCTGTATGGCAGGCCTGCTTATCGTACCAGTCAATCAGGTACACGTTGCCATCCGGACCATAGCGGAAATTAATGAACCTTGCCCAGGCGTCATTTGCGAAAAGAAAATCTTTGCCGTGGGATGCCACATAACCAGAGCCCTTGGGAGTAAGGATATCCATGTTCAGGCGGCGGCCATGGATGTTACCCATAAAGAATGCGTTGCGGTATTTCTCCGGCCAGGAGCCTCCCAGATAAATCATGGTGCCACAATGGGCATGGCCGCCGCCGGCAGAATCCGATTTGTTATTTCCACTATGTGGGGTATTCCCCAGGTAATGAAAATGATCCGCAATGGTTTTTATGTCGGCATAGGTGTGGGGGTTGAAATGGGAGCCCGCCTGACGGTGATAGCGTGCGCCAGGAATAATATGGAACGCATGGGGAATCACGCAGGCTTCCACAAAAGGTTCGCCCCAGTCATTAAAATCCAGTCCCCAGGGATTGCTGGTTCCCTGAGCCACTATATCGAACTGATGCTTGGTGGGATGATAACGCCATACACCTGCATTAATCCGAACCCGGTCTTCCATCTTTGTGCCGGGTTTTCCAACTTGGGAATGGGTGAACACGCCATGGCAACCCCATAGCCATCCATCAGGGCCCCAGGAGAAGGTATTCAGAGTTTCGTGGGTATCCTGGTAGCCCCAGCCATCCAGTAGTATTTTTGGTTCGCCTGCAGGTTTGTTCCCGGAGGCATCCAGCGGAACAAACATCAGGTATGGGGCGGCTCCAATCCAGACTCCCCCATGGCCTACTTCCAGCCCACTTATCAAGTTTAGTTTTTCCATGAAGACAGTTTTCTTGTCAAATTTTCCATCCCCATCCACATCTTCGAAAATGAGGATGCGATCCTTTCCTTCTCCCTCTTTTTGTCTGACCGGATAAGTATGAGCCTCTGCTACCCATAGACGGCCACGATCATCAATGCATAAGGCCACGGGTTGCTGAATATCCGGCTCACCTGCAAACAGGGTAACGGTAAACTCCTCTGGTACTGTCATCGCCCTGGCAGCATCTTGCGGAGAAAGTCCCGCGTTTTTAAAGGAATCGACCGCCACTGGTGCCGCGGCTTTCCTGGGGGAAAAGGACGGTTTGCTGGAGTGAAAACGAAAGTCATCGAAGTTCAAATGACCCCAGTGTCCCGTATGGTTGTCCACCAGGCGAATCTGGATCATCTTGCCCATGTATGGCAGAAGTTCCACTGCCACCCTTTTCATATCTTCTTCTTCCAGCCCTGAAACCCGGATAATGGTTTTGTTTCCATCCACAAGAAGTATTTCCACAGCGGTGGAATCATGAGGGCCACCGCCTACCAGGAAAGAGGCCCAAGGATGCGTGACTTTAAATGGAACAGAGGTCAGGGTTCCGGTGGGAAGATCCTTGAAATGTTCATAGCCACCAATCCAGTACTTGCCCTGGTGGTTACTTTTCATTCCAGGCCTGCGGGCGGAAACCGTGTCGCCAAGGGTGGGCTGCTTTGCGAAGGCTTTGCCATTGGCCTTCCAATCCTTTAAATCGCCAGTTTCAAAATCAAAGTTCAGGGGAGTGCCATTCTCCCCCAGTGGTCGAATGCCCTGATCGACGTTTGGTTGCGCTAGAAGCAGACTGATGGAAGTGATAGCAATTAAAATGGAAGCCAGCATGTTTCGACGCATGTTTGATATCCCCGGGAAAGAAGAATTCTATCCTTAAGGATAATAGACGCAAAAGCAACTCTCTTTTGATTGCGATTGATACACCTGTGATAGAAACATCATACGCTGAGAATTTCTTTCAGTGCGGCTACTACTTTTTCAATATCGGCAGAAGTGTTGAATGCGCCCGGGCTAATTCTGACCAGGCCATCCGGGAAACTTCCCTGGGCCTTGTGGATATAAGGTGAACAGTGCAGGCCGGAGCGAACGGCAATTTCAAATGCCTGATCCAGAATGCTTCCAATTTCCGGGGCGGGAAGCATATCCGAGCGAAAAGATACGGTCGCCACCGTTTGGTGAAGGTTGTCGCTGCCCATCAACTGGATTGCATCTATCGAACGAAGGCCTTCGCGCAACTGGCCAACCAATTCCATTTCGCGCTTGTGAAGGGATTGCAGACCTTCCTGTGTGACCCATTTCAGGCCTGCATTTAACCCTGCAACACCCAGAACATTGGGGGTGCCTCCCTCAAGCCAGTAAGGCATCAGGGTAGGCTGGGTTTCGGTGGAAGAATCACCTCCGGTTCCGCCTTCACGCCAGGTTCTTAGCTGGATGGTAGGGGCAACATAAAGAAATCCTGTTCCCGTTGGTCCAAAAAGGGATTTATGACCGGGGCAAGCTAGCAAATCAATATTTTGGGCTGCTATGTCAATGGGGACAACACCAGCGGTTTGGGCGCCATCCACTAAAAAGGTAACTCCGCGGGATTTGCAAATGGCTCCGATATCGCCAATCGGCTGGATGGTTCCCAGCACATTGCTGGCATGGGTGATTGCAACTAGGCGTGTTTTCGGGGTGATAGCCTGTTCAATGGCTTTTGGATCCAGAAATCCATCCGCGCTGGATGCAATGCGTGTGAGAGTGATTTTCCCAGCCAGTTCCATCACCCGAAGGGGTCGGCTTACGCTGTTATGTTCCAAGTCCGAGGTAATAACATGGTCGCCTTCATTAAGAAATCCCTTGAAGGCCATGTTGAGAGCGTCGGTGCAATTCAGGGTGAATATGAAGCGTTCCGGTCCCATACCTTTCAGGAATTGATTGAGGCGGTGCCTGCAATCATCGAGGGTATGCTCTGCGGAAAGGGCCATTTTGTGGCCGGCTCGACCGGGATTGGCGAGGTCATTGCGGGCGAAGTGATCCAGCGCCTGATAAACGCATTCCGGCTTTGGGAAGCTTGTCGAGGCGTTGTCTAAATACACCATGCCTTGAATCCCCGAATGTTAATGGCCGATGTAGCGGGCGTAAAGAGTTCGGGCACGGTCCACATCGCTGGTGCCTTTGATGATGGCCCGGCCATCAGGGAATACTGTGAATTCGCAGCCCTCAGCCTGAAACTTCAGCATGAACTTGTTGAAGCTCACTTCACCCAGGGTTTTAAGCTGGGTTGCCATGTCATCGAAATTTAGCTTGGAACTGCTACGATGCGAAACTTGAACTGCATTTCTTCCGCAAAGACTGGTGGTCTGTGAGCCAAAGTTGCCCTCAAGCCATTCAAAATTGCGGTGCTTGCAACAGGGGCAATCCACTTTGCCTAGCAATGGCGCTATCTTGACCCGCCGGAAAGTGTTTTCCCAAACATCAAGCTGGATTAGTTCCTTGTTGATCGTTTCAGGTTGCCCTGTGAGAAGCTTCATGGCTTCGGTTGCCTGCATACTGGCAACTATGTTTACTACAGGCCCCAAAACGCCCGCGGTTTCACAGGTGTCCGCGGCACCGGGAGCAGGAGCGGCCTCAAAAACACAGCGAAGGCACGGAGTTTTCCCGGGAATAATGGTCATTGTCATACCATTACTGCCAATAACACCGCCATAAACCCAAGGCTTGTTGAACTTAACCGCGATATCATTGATCAGATAGCGGATTTCAAAATTATCGGTGCCATCCATCACCAGATCTGCGTCCTGGCAGAGGGCCTCGATGTTCGTTCGATCGATGTCCGTGACAACCGCCTCGACTGTCACACCGGAGTTGATTGCCCTGAGCTTTCGCGCGGCAGCCTCGGCCTTGGGCAGATTTTCCTGAACATCATTCTCATCGAACAGGACCTGGCGTTGCAGATTACTTGGTTCGATAAAGTCGCGATCGATGATCCGTACAAAACCAACCCCGGCTCGGACCAGATTGTTGGCAAGGACAGTTCCCAGGGCGCCGCACCCGCACAATGTCACGCGGGAAGACATCAGCTTACGCTGGCCTGCCTCACCCACACCGTGAAAACGCATCTGCCTGCTGTAGCGGTCGATGCCCTTGAAATCGGTCATTCGCCTTCTCCCACGCCCATGTCGTCAAAAAAGCTTTCAAGCACCTCAATGGTGCCCTGGCCCCATTTTTCCTCGCGGGCAAAGTTTGCCAGTGCTGCCAAATCTTCCTTCAGGCGGGAAATTTCCTTGCTGCTCAACCTTTGCAAATAGGATGCAACCTGGTCAAGCACAGCGGCGGAAGCGTTTTCATTTACCACTTCCTCGTCCGAGCCCGCAAGAAATACCACCATGCTCAAGAGGGATAATAGAAGGGGATTGACTCCTAATTGATCAGGGATGTCTGGAAAGAGAGCAGTGCCTTCCGGAACCTGGATTTCTTCTTCGGATTCATCAGCCATTTCAACCTCCTGCGACTGCCGGAATGATAGCCACTTCATCACCATCCTTGACCGCCGTGGCAAGATTATCAAGGTAACGGATGTCTTCATCGTTGATGAAGATGTTTACAAAACGGCGAAGTTGGCCGTTGTCGAATAATCGTTGTTCCATGGAAGGATGAATCTTGCAAAGACCATCAAGCGCTTCCTTTACATTGGAGGCTTGAACTTCCACGGTCGCCTGATTTCCAGCATGCGGACGCAAAGGCGTGGGTATTTGTACTTTCACTGGCATGGTAAATCTCCTCCGGTTTTCCCCGGTTACCTGTTTTATTGTTCTATCAGGTTATACGAGAACAGGCTTTTGGGTAGGTTCCATCAGGCTTTCAAATTCCTCAAGCGCGGTGCCGATGGTGGCGGGTTCACCCAATTTTTCGGCGACAGCATCCTGAGTTTTCAGGCCGTTGCCCGTGATGCAAAGCACAATATCCTCGTTGGCGGGGAGTTTACCCTGTTCGATAAGTTTCTTGGCAACCGCAACGGTTACGCCGCCTGCGGTCTCGGCGAATACGCCTTCGGTCTTCGCCAGAAGCAGCATGCCTTCGCGAATTTCATCATCATTCACATCCTCGGCCCAGCCGCCACTTTCGCGAATGAGCTTTCCTGCGAAGAATCCATCAGCAGGGTCACCAATTGCAAGCGATTTGCAGATGGTGTTTGGCTTGCGTACCGGGCGATGGGCTTCCAATCCATTCTTGACAGCCCCGCTAATCGGATTGCAACCTGCTGCTTGAGCGCCGTAGAAACGGGTCGTTGGCTTGTTGGGAAGGATTCCTATGTTATGAAGCTCGTTAAAGGCCTTGTGAATTTTGCCAATGAGCGCGCCACCCGCCATGGGGCTGACCACATGTTGGGGAGTTTTCCAACCCAGTTGTTCGGCAATTTCAAAGCCCATGGACTTGGAACCTTCGGCATAGAAAGGCCTAAGGTTGATGTTCACGAAACCCCAGCCAAACTTGAAGGCAACCTGGGTGCAAAGGCGATTGACCTCATCATAGGTGCCCCGTACCTTGATAACTTTGGCGCCGTAAACACTGGTGCCAAGAATCTTGGCTCTTTCCAAGTCTGCGGGAATAAAAATGAAGCTTTTCAGACCCGCGGTCGCGGCATTGGCTGCAACGCTGTTCGCCAGATTGCCAGTGGAGGCACATCCTACGGTCTTCAGGCCAAATTCTTTTGCCTTACTAAGGGCAACCGCCACAACACGATCCTTGAAGGAAAGGGTGGGGAAGTTTACCGCATCATTCTTAACCCACACATTCCTGGCGCCAATTGCCTTGGCAAGACGGTCTGCTCGAATCAGGGGAGTTCCACCCACATGAAGGCCGACGGTTGGTTCTCCATCAAGGGGAAGTAATTCCTGGTAGCGCCACATGTTAAAAGTTCGGGCTTCTATTTTCTCGCGGGTAAGAACACCGCGGAGCCCTTCGTAGTCATAATCGATTTCCAGTGGGCCAAAATCATCAGCGCAGAAATTCACTGGGGTGACGGGATAGTTTTTTCCGCAAACACGACACTTCATTCCCCGGACAAAACTCGAAGACACTGCATGACTCCTACCAAGGCTGGAAAATACCAGTCATCTTTGAAGGTAAGACTTGTCCAGAGGAGGGTTCGGTGTTGGATTTAGAGAAGAGGGCGTGTGCTTAACACGATCTTATCTCTCCTGACTTTCGTCAGGCAGGATGTAGCACCAGCATCGCACGATTTTAACCGTTACGACCGGTTGCTGTGGCTTCAACGGGCCTATTCCCTCTGCCACTCTGGATAAGAACCTTACCAAGTTGTACAGATATGATAGAGCAGGGGTAGTTCTCAATCAATCCTGAAACCTTGAAAAAGTGCAAAAAACTCGGTTTGTTGAATTGGTGATGCCCATACCTCCAGCAAGGTTTTCCCGGCTTAAGGATGGTGACAATCAAAAGTGATACTGGAATTAACTCCAGAGAGCTTTCAATTTCTCTTTCTCACCCACACCAAGGGGGAATTTTTTAGCATGGGTGTGGCCTTCAATACCCGCATACTCCCGAAGGGCCTCGTGAATATGTTCCGGCCTTAATCGAATCCCTTTTTCCTTGTCGATGGCCAGGGTTGCCGGGTTGAAAGGGATTGCGAATTGTTTTTCGTCTGTGGCGCCCAAAACCCGGTTTCCCTTTATTTTTGGCCCCAGGAACATGATCGATCCAATCGACCAGTGATCTTTTCCGTTTCCCTTGTTGTAATCCGGGGTGCGACCCATTTCACTTTGTGCAACAAGCACCAGTTTTTCCCGAATCTTTAGGTCTTCCGACCTGCGGAGGATGTACGCGATTCCATCCAGCAATTCGGGAAGTAATTTCATTTGATCCGCATCGTTGTTGGCATGGCTGTCGAATTGCCCGATGGAAAGATTTGCGGATACACACACACCCGCCTTGAAAGATGCCAGTGCTATCTCTGCCTGCTGTGCTATTCGTTCCTTGGGTGTGTTGGTGGGGATAAACGGAGTGATCCTCTGCATGGCCTTGGAGTTGGTTTGGGCGGCATAGAGCATATTCTCCGCGCGATCTTGTCTTGGCAGACTTTGCAGGCTTTTTTTGGATGTCTGTTGTTCCTGCAGTGCCTTTTCGATTCTTGCCAGTGCAAAATCATCGTGATAAGGCGACTTGGGATTTCCTTCGATGGCGTCCGCGTTGGATATTCTTTGAAGGGATGG
>JBEGQX010000080.1:0-9346 GCA_041180805.1 Planctomycetota bacterium | reverse complement strand
CATCATAACCTGTTGCTGAATAGATTTTTAAATCCCACCGCTTTTTCCTGTTTACCCTCCTGAGGCTGGCATGCGAAAGATTTCCTTCCTGATTGTTTTCATTCTGGCAATTCCGCTAATGAACCCCCTGGGTGCCATAGCCCAGAAGGGGGCAACTTTCCCTGCCAATGCTGCCGCCCCCACCCTGAAGGCAATCGCCATTCCGGGTGCTAAAAGGGGTTCCATTGCCACCATAAACCTTACCGGCACCAACCTGACCAATCCGCTAAAAGTAGTTACCAGCATTCCGGGCAAGGTGACCATCCCAACAGATAACAACAACGGCAAAGATGCCACCAAGCTTCAGGTCAAAATTGAAATCCCCGCTGATGCACAGATAGGCTTTCATTCCATTCGAGTTGGCACTGCCAAGGGTGTTTCCAATGCCCGCGTTTTTTGCGTGGATGATCTACCGGAAATCACCAAGGTGGATACCTGCAAAAACAAAAACACCCCGCAACCCATCACCATTCCCTGCGTGGTTTCTGGAAAAATCGACAACGAAAGCAGTGACTACTACAAGATTAGTGCCAAAGCTGGCCAGCGTCTTACCATGGAAGTCATCGGCAGAAGGCTTGGAAGTGCCATCGACCCACAGATTACACTTTATGATGCCAAAAATTTCAGGGAACTGCCCAAGGGCCATAGTAACGATTCTCCAGGTTTACAGACAGACCCACGCCTGGTTCATACTTTCGTTGCCGATGGTGAATACCTGATTGAAGTGCGCGATGTCAGTTACCGGGGTGGGGATGATTACATCTACCGGCTTCGTGTGGGAGATTTTCCCATGGCAACCTCTCCATTACCCATGGCCTTGAAGCGTGGAAGCAAACAAACAATCAGATTTGCAGGCCCCCATGCCACTGAAGCCCAGGAGCAGGAAGTTACTGCTCCCACCGATCCTACCCTGGACACAATCTGGATAACTCCCAAAGGCAAAAATGGCCAACTCGGCTGGCCGGTATGTCTGCTGCTTACCGACATGGATGAAAAATTTGAACAGGAACCCAACAACGATCCCGCCAAGGCCACCAAGTTACCTGTTCCTACAGCTCTTACCGCGCGCTTTCTTGAGAAAGGTGATGCCGATTATTATTCTTTCGCTGCCAAGAAGGACCAGCGAATCATCATCGAATCCACCACACTGGATCTATTTTCCCCCACCGAGGTTTACATGGTGGTGAAGGATGCCAAGGGTGCAAAGCTTATGGAATCCAACCCGACACAGGCACCCAGGCTGGATTTCAAGGCACCCGCAGACGGTGAATACACACTTTTTGTTGAGCACTTGCATCTCTGGGGTGGCCCCACCGAAGCCTACCGCCTTACGTTGACCGAATACGAACCCGGCTTTGAATTATCCCTGGGCGGAACCCAGGCGGATGTGGCCATCGGTGGCAAACTCAGCCTGCCCATCCTGGTCACACGCAGGGATTATGCAGACCCCATCGAGGTTACGGTCGAGGGTCCCAAAGGTTTCAAGGGCAAGCTGACCATTCCCAAAGGGCAGCCCGCGCAGGCAGGCCAGTCCGGTGGCAACCTGGATATCGAGGTGGATGAAAACACCCCCGTTGGCCCGGACACCATTCGCATTGTTGGAACAGCCACCATTAACAAAAAACCATACAAGACATATGCCAGCGTAAAAGGCGCATTATCAACCGCCCTTGCGGGCCTGCCCTACCCGCCGCGCACCATGTGGCGGGAATTTGGCATTGGTGTACAGCCACAACCAGCCTTTGCGCTTAGCCTGAAATTTGACCCCGCCACCATCAAGCCAGGTGAAAAGACAACACTTACAGTAACTTCCAAACGAGCCAAGGGTTTTGAGGGTGAAATAGCACTTACTGTGAATGGGCTTCCCGCCATGGTCACCACCAAGGCGACCCCCATTCCCAAGGATGCCAACGAGGTGAAATTGGAGGTAGCCTCCACCGACAAGGCCGCTGCAGCAACCCCTGCCATCACTGTCACGGGCAAGGCAAAGGTCAACGACAAGGATGAATCCAGCACCTCGGCTGCAGCAACCCTAACCATCAAGAAGTAAGTTCTGCCATGAAACGAACAGCGTTCTGCCTTGTACTTCTAACTGGGCTTTTTGCCCTGCAGGTTCGGGGCGAAAAACCCCCGCAGGAAACCCGACAGGCATTCCTGAAGATGCAGGATCGACCCAGGGTAAAGCCCGAACCCCAGGTTCTTTCTGAAAAAGAGACGAAGGGTTTTGTGGAGCAAAACCTGACCATTGCCACCGAGAAAAAAGCGGATGGCAAGCTGGAACGAATGCCCATCCTTACTCTAAAAAAACCCGAAACCAAGGGAAGAATTCCCACGGTAATCATGCTGCACGGCACAGGTGGCAGCAAGGAACTGATGCGCCCCTGGCTTGAGGAATTTGCCAATAGGGGCTGGCTGGCCGTTGCCATCGATGCGCGCTACCATGCCGATCGCGCCAATGGCAAGAAAGGCTCCGAGGCTTACAATGAGGCCATCACCAAAGCCTGGCAAACCCCACGCGGCACACCACAGGAACACCCCTTTTATTACGACACGGTTTGGGATCTATGGCGCCTTGTGGATTACCTGGTCACACGCGACGATGTTGATCCCGCCAACATTGCCATGGTTGGCATCAGCATGGGTGGCATTCAAACCTGGCTGGCAGCCAGTGTTGATGAAAGAGTGAAGGTCATTATTCCGCTGATTGGGGTGCAATCCTTCCGCTGGAGCCTGGACAACAACCGCTGGCATGCCCGCGCCAAGACCATCCAGAAAGTGCACGAAGCCGCAGCCCGCGACCTAGGCGAAAAGGAAGTCAACGCAAAGGTCTGCGAGGTGCTTTGGAACAAGCTGATTCCGGGCATACTGGATGATTTCGACTGCCCCAACATGCTGAAACTGTGCGCCCCACGCCCACTTCTGATCCTTAATGGCGAAAAGGATCCCAACTGCCCAATCGAGGGGGCCCGCATTGCCTTTGCCTCGGCAGACAAGGCTTACTCTGGTAACCCCGAAAAAATCAGGCACATCGAGGCCGCGGGTGTTGCACACAGTGTCCCGGATGAGTTTAAAAAGGAAACCCTGGCATGGCTGGAACGCTGGCTGAAGTAACAGCCAACCGCACTGCTGTCCCATTTTTGTAATTGCAACAAACTTATTGAACACCAACATTTGCGCGGGGTGCTCGCATGAACAGTTTCATACCAATGGTGCTTGGCTTTCTCATGTTTGCCCACGCACAGCCAACCAAGCCCAACATCGTCCTGCTATTTGCGGATGACCAGCGTGCCGATACCATCCACGCGCTTGGGAACAGCCAGATCATCACCCCCAACCTGGATGCACTGGTGGCCGGGGGCACATCGTTCGACCGGGCATACATCATGGGTGGTTTGCAGGGAGCGGTTTGTGTTCCATCCCGGGCGATGATGCTTTCAGGCAAAAGCCTGTACCGTGTCAGCGAACAGCTTAAGGAAAACACCACCTGGCCCATGGTGTTAAGGCAATCAGGCTATCAGACATTTGCAACTGGCAAATGGCATAATGGTGCACCTGCCCTTGCCGCCTCTTTCCCCAACGCCAAAAGCATCTATCTGGGTGGCATGAGCGACCAGTTCGGAACTCCGATGGCGGATGTGGGCCCCGATGGCAAAATGACGAACCAGCGCAAGCCCCCCGAACATTGCAGCGAAGTCTTCGCCGACGAGGCCATCCGGTTCCTGAAAAACGCGGACAAGGACAAACCCTTTGCGGTTTATGTTGCTTTCAAGTCGCCCCATGACCCCCGCCAGGCACCGCAAAAATACCTCGACATGTATGACAGCTCCAAGGTCACTCTTCCGCCCAATTATCTGCCCGAACATCCATTCAACAATGGCGAACTGATCATCCGCGATGAACGGCTGGAAAAATGGCCCCGCTCCAAAAGTGCAATCCAGAAACATCTTGCTGAATACTATGCCATCATCTCGCATCAGGATGCCCAGATTGGAAGGATTGTGCAGGCACTAAAGGAAAAAGGGGTTTATGAGAACACCCTGATCGTGTTTGCGGCGGACAACGGCCTGGCGATTGGCAGCCATGGCCTGATGGGCAAGCAAAGTGTGTATGAACATTCCGTGCGAATCCCGATGATTGTGAAGGGACCTGGTGTCCAGAAAAACAGACGCAGTAATGCCATGTGCCTGACGATAGACCTGTATCCCACATTCTGTGAGGTGGCCGGGGCCAAGGCACCCCCCGTAGTGGAGGGCAAAAGTCTGGTGCCGGTGCTTTCAGGCAGGGAAACCACACATAGGTCGGAAATTCTTACCGGGTACCGTCACTTGATGCGCGGCTTTCGCGACGACCGATTCAAGCTGATCGTGAACATCGCGGTCAACAAGACCCAGCTATTTGATCTTCAGGATGACCCCCACGAGTTGCGGGATCTGTCCAGCGAGGCTGGAATGAAGGAAAAGGTTGGGCAACTGATGGAGGGCATGAAAAAGGCACAGCAATCCTGGGGCGACAAACAATCCCTGACCCCTGAAAAGGCTCTGCCCCTGAAGTTCGATTTCAGCAAGGTACCGGAAGAAAAAGCAAAAAAGGGCAAATCTTAACACAAGAAGCCACCCAAAAGGTGGCTTCTTTCTTTTAAAACTGCAATAAGCATTAATACTCGGGAATCACCTGCCCATCCGCCCTTTGAGCCAGGAGGGCCAGAGTTGCGGTCGAGACATCGGTCTTTAGGGCCTTTACACTGGCATCGCAAAAAACAAACTGCACCACCCCGGTGTGATAACTCCCAAACACAGAATGATAGTTGGTGTTAACCGGTGCAGTGGTATCGGTGGGGCTTTTGGCAAGCGGGTAATTGGGCCCCGCAACTCGCACAAAATGCCATTCGTGATCACCATTATAAATGGAACCATCTCCCCCGTTGCCGGAAGGGCTGGCGGTTCCAACCCCAAACCACTTCGCGGGGATATGCTTCTCGCCAATCATGAACGTATTGCTGGTACCATCAGTGATGCTGTTGAAATTGAATTCCCCCATGATGGAGTTGTTGGGGGATCGTTTGAATACACCATTGGCACCGCTGCCATCCCGCCAGTCCACCCAGCCAGTTGCCCCAGCAGGTGCGGTATACCTTTCCTGACTTCCAGAAATCGGATTGTAATCGGAACAGGCCCCAGGGGTGTGGGGAGCCCCACCACCAACATCTCCAGATGCACTAACTTTGGTGGTTCTGGGAAAAGACGGACAAAAAAAGTTCTTCACTTCCTTGGTTCTGGGGTCACCATTGGTGGTGGGTTGTTGATAGTACTGTTTGGTCAAATCAAACTGTTTATAAAGAGCTTCCTGTTCCATGAATGGCAAAATCGTAACTGCCCAGGTTAGACCCAGGTCAAATATCCTGGCCGGGGGGAACACCCCATAGGTTCCATGAAAGTTATGCACTGCCAAGCCCATCTGCTTGAGATTGTTTTGACAGGTGGCCCGTGCCGCAGCCTCGCGTACCTTCTGTACGGCAGGCAATAACAGGCCAATCAGAATGGCAATAATGGCAATCACCACCAGCAATTCAATGAGAGTGAATGCCTTTCTGGACTTGAAAATATTCATAACTTGGAACCCCTTGAGAAAAAAGATAAAGAATTCTTTATGGTTCTTCGGAAGATGTACTCAACAACTTTGATAAAAATAGCGACATCTTTCGTCAAACTTGCTTATTTTAACATCTTGAAAGAAAGTCCTTGCAATTACAAGGCTTAAGTCGCATATTTTATTCTTTCAGTCAGGTCTGTAAGGAAAATAAAATGAGAATTCGTCTTACCATATTAGTGGCTCTTCTTTTGGCATTTGTTTGCGGCTGCGGGGAAAAGAAAATCCCCATTTACCCTGTCAAGGGCACGGTGAAGTTTACTGATGGAAAGCCCCTTCCGGGTGGATTCGTGGAGTTTGTCTGCCAGGATGGTGAAGCCAAGGGCAGAAATTCCAATAGTAAGATTGAAAAAGATGGGTCTTTTGAACTGGAAAGCTTTGCCCAGGGCAAGGGTGCATATGCGGGCACCAACCTGGTAACTGTTCATCCGCTTGGAGTGGAATTTGACCCGGAAAAAGGCAAGGAAGTGCGGCCTGAGGTTTCTGTTCCTGAAAAGTACAAGGATTACTCAACCAGTGGCTTGAAATTCACCATTGAAGCCAAGGAAAACAAGATAGACATCGTTATTGAACGAAAGTGAGCTGGTGTGATGATTCGCAAGATTTCTCTGATGCTTTTGTTGGCAGGTTTGATTGGTTGTGGTGGCGCAAAGACCTACCCTGTGGAAGGCACTGTAATCTTCAAAGAAACAGGACAACCCGCCAAGGAACTAGCCGGCTATTCTGTTTCCACCGAATCAGAAAAACCCGGTGAAGATGGCAAGAAATATTCAGGTTCAGGCCAGATCACCCCGGAAGGCACCTTCAAGATCAGCACTTTTGCGGCCAATGATGGCCTTATGGTTGGAAAACATCTGGTGGCCATAAGCCCCCCGGTTCCAACCGGCGATGGCCCACCACCGAAGGCTCTCATTCCCGGTCGCTATGGTGATTTAGGCACTTCCGGACTTACCATAACCGTGGAATCGGGCAAGGCACAGCCAAAGTTGGAAGTCAGCAAGAAGTAATTATTCACTCCAGGTGATAACCTGGCCATCCTCGCGGTTGCAAAGCCGTCCCAGGTTGGTGCCATCAATGGCAACATTTAAGGCCTTCACTGCACCATCACCCATGGCAAACTGACAGACCCCGGTATGGTAGCTACCAAAAAGGTTGCCAGTAGTGGCATCCATTGCACCCTTTGAAATGAGGGCACCAACGCCACCTTTCCTTTGGGCACTTCCGTGGTCTCCGTTATAAATCGAATTGTCTGGGGCAACCCCATATTTGGATAGTGGAATGTGCTTCTCCCCAATAAAAATTGTCTGGCTTAAACCATCCGTGATGTTTTTAAAAGAAATGTTCCCACCAGTGTAAACAAATGGGCCATTGCCGCCTTTTGCGCCAGCAGGAATCAAAGGATGCCCTTCCGGATAATCGTTGGTTCCTGAAGGATCCCCAATATTTGCCACATAATCACCCAATCCTCCGGGGGTGTTGGGCCCACTTCCCGTGGCGGGCGCACCAGCAAAAGTCTGGTTGATATCATTGTCAGTGCTAACCACAATGCCACCGGATACGGACCTTCTGGAAGGGCAAAAGTAAGTCTTAACCGCTTTGGTTCGAACATTGGCAGGAGCGTTGTAGTAGCTGGTTCCGGCCTGACGCCATTGTTCAAAATACGCTGATTCTTCCAAATAAGGCAAAATAAGCACAGCCCAAGTCCAGGCAGCATCAATCCGACTATAGGGAATTTGCCCTGTAGTGTCGTGGTAGTTATGGATCGCCAAGCCAATCTGTTTGAGATGATTCTGACAATTCGCCCTGCCAGCGGCCTCGCGAACCTTTTGCACGGCAGGCAAAAGCAAACCAATAAGAATCGCGATAATGGCAATTACCACCAGTAACTCAATCAGTGTAAAACCTTGTTGAATCTTTTTAGACATGAAAGTTCCCTTTGCTTACCAGCCCGTTTCCGTGATCAATTCCCCGTCATGGCGATTCGCCAACCGGCCCAGATTAGCCTCATCCATTGTATTCCGAACCTGTCTTACTGAGCCATCCCCAAATACAAACTGGCACACCCCGGTGTGGTAACTGCCAAAGCCACTGCCTGCCTTTTCACCATTCAGCCTGGAAAACACAATCGGCTTTCCCTTGCCAGCCTGCTTGAAACTATTCAAGGTGGTGCCATTGTAAATACAGGTGTCATCCCCTTTGCCAGCATTCTGGGAATAGATAAATTTTTCCCCCAGAAAAATGGTATTCGACAATCCATCCTTGATATCCGCATAAGAAAGGTCAGCCCCCTTCAGGCAAAAAGCACCATTACAAGCTTCCTCTTTGCCAGTGCCCTTATAACCTTCGTAAAAATCATGCTTGCCATTTGGATCCCCGGCACAAACCACATAATCAACCAAACTTCCAGGAAACTCTTTCTCCCCCTGCATATCGCCTTCCTTGCTTAAGGTGGCGGCATCTCGCGGATTGGATGGACAGGCGAATAACTTGGCCCTGAATGCCCTTACTTCCTTGGGTGCCTCGAAATAGGAGGGGTATTTTTGCCATTCACGGTAGATGACATCCTGCCCCAGCCAGGGCAGCAGGCATATCATCCAAGTGGTTTGTTCATTTCGTGAATAGGGGATTGCCTCATACTGGTGGTGGTATAGATGAATGGCAACCGCATACTGCCTGAGGTTGTTCTGGCAGAAATTCCGGCTTGCAGCTTCGCGAATTTTCTGCACCGCAGGAAGAAGTAACCCTATCAGCACGGCAATGACCGCAATAACAGACACCAGTTCCACCAGCGTGAAACCAGCGCTTTTGGCATGATGCTTTGTGTTCAAGAAAACCCCAATCCAAAAAGAATTGACTGTTTGATAATAACCATTCGTTGCATTACGATGAAGTGAATTCCCACCCCACCCATGGAGATTTTTCCCATGCGATTTGCCTTTTGCCTTTTTGCAACTCTTATTGCCACCGCACCCATCATGGCCCAAAACAACCAGTTTCGCGCCGGTGCATTCGCAATGAACATTAATCCCGAGGAATACCCGATTTCGGTGAATGGGAACATGCGCGATGGGCAGGCAACCATGGCCAGTGATCCGCTTCATGCCCGTTGCATTGTTCTCGATGATGGCAGAACCAAGCTTGCCATCGTGGTTTGCGATTCCTGCATGATTCCCCGCGAGATATTTGATGCCGCCAAGAAGGCTGCCTCGGCAAAGACCGGCATACCCACCATGAACATGCTGTGCAGCGCAACTCACACCCATACGGCCCCCACTTCGGCAGGAGTATTCCAAAGCGACCCAGTGCGTTCCTACCAGATATTTCTGGAAAAGAAAATTGCCCAGGGAATCATCGAGGCGCACAACCGCCTGCAACCTGCCAAGATAGGTTTCACCTCGGAAGATAACGATAAATGCCTTTTCAACCGACGCTGGCTTATCAAGGATGGCTCCTTTAATACCGACCCATTCGGAAACACCACGGATCGTGTGATCATGAACCCGGGTTACCGCAACCCCAGGGTGGACAGGCAGGCAGGCCCGGTAGATCCCCAGGTTTCGATCGTTTCGATTGTTTCCAAGGAAAATAAACCCCTGGCCCTGCTGGCGAACTATGGTCTGCATTATGTGGGTGGCGCACCCGCTCTTAGCGCAGATTATTT
>JBEGQX010000079.1:0-28648 GCA_041180805.1 Planctomycetota bacterium | reverse complement strand
CCGGTGGATACCACCAAGGCCACCCGCGAAAATTTTCAGGACCTTTTGTGGGCTTTGATCAATTCCAAGGAATTCCTTTTTAATCACTAAGGGATCTTGCAGTGAAAACCTCGACAAAAATCATTCAAGCTTTGTTGGTTGGTCTTGGGCTGGTTGCGATTGTCCCATTGGGTTATTCGCAATCGGTGGGATTACCCACACCCAGATTGTTGACCGTGGTGCCCATGGGGGGCAAAGTCGGTTCCGAATTTGAAGTCACAGTAACTGGGGATTATATCGATGATGCCGAGAAGCTGATTTTCTCGGATAGCCGGATAACGGCAAAAAATAAAATCGGGCCCAATGGCAAGCCAATGGTGGATAAATATATGGTTCACATTGCGCCGGATTGCCCAACCGGGTTGTACGAGGCCCGAATGCTGACCCGCTTGGGTGCATCTTCTTCCCGAATTTTCGCGGTGGATACTCTCAGCGAAGTGCTGAAGAGCAAACCCAATAATTCCCTTGCCACCGCTTTGGACCTTCCCTTGAATTCCGTTTGCAATGGGAACACTGTGGATAGATCGGTTGATTATTTCCGCTTTCAGGCCAAAAAAGGGCAGAGGCTGATTGTTGATTGTGCCACCCGTGGTATTGATTCCAAATTGAATGCGACTCTGGTGGTGGCGGACTCCGCGGGTCGCGATTTGATGGTTGAAAGAAGCAGTGGACTTATTGACTTTACCGCGCCCAAGGATGGGGACTATGTGATCAAGATTCATGAATTGACATTCAAGGGCGGCCCCGCGTTTTATTACAGGCTGGCCTTAAAGGAAATCCAAGCGGGCGCGCCGATTGTTAGGCAACCTTCGACCCGGGCGGTGAATGCATATTCTTGGCCCCCTGTCGGCTTGGCGGTTCAGGCATCAGGCAATGAGGTTGAACCCAATAATGAAGGCAGGAAAGCACAGAAGATTACCTTGCCTTGTGACATTGCTGGAAAGTTCTTTCCAGCCGCGGATGTGGATTTTTATGAGTTTGAAGCGAAAAAAGGTGACGAATGGTGGGTGGAACTTTCCTCGGAAAGATTGGGGTTACCCACGGATCCTTCCATTCTTGTCACACATATTCTGAAAGGGGAAAATGGCTCTGCAGATAAAGTGGCCGAGGTTCTGGAGCTATCCGATATTCCAAGCCCCGTAAAGGTTTCAAGCAACGGCTATGCCTATGATGGGCCTCCCTACAATGCCGGTACATCCGATATTCTTGGCAAACTTGTCATCAAACAGGATGGTTTGCATCGATTGCAGGTTTCCGATCTTTTTGGGGGAACCCGCAGCAATCCGAACCATGCATACCGTCTGCTGATTCGCAAGGCTCAACCTGATTTCGCGCTGGTGGCATGGGCCATGCACATGGAACTAAGGAACGGCGACAGGAATGCCCTGTCCAAGCCGTTGACTCTCCGTGGCGGAGCCACCATGGCGCTTGAGGTAATTGCTTTCCGAAGGGATGGATTCGATGGGGAAATTGAAATCAGCATGGAAGGTCTTCCAAAGGGTGTGACTGCTCAGGGATTAAGAATTCCTCAGGGTAAATCCAATGGCATGATGCTGATTACCGCGGCAGAGGATGCTCCGCGAGGGTACGCAAACGCGAAATTTGTTGGCAGGGCAAAAATCGCTGAAAAGGAAATCATTCATCCCTGTCATCTGGCATCGGTTGCCTGGCCGATTCCGGATTCCTGGGGAGAGATTCCAAGCCCGCGATTGCTTGCCGACGTGCCTGTTTCCGTTAGCGGAATTGATATGGCTCCCATTACTATCACGGCCAAAACCCCTGTTATAGAGGCGAAAGCTGGTGAGAAAATCACCATACCGCTCGCATTGAAGCGCAGGAGTGATTTCTCCGGAGATAAAATCCAAATGAGAGCGGTGGGTGCTGGTTTTGAGGGGACACCCAGATTTGATGTGCAAATCAAGTCGGACAACTCCCAAGCGGTTCTGGATTTGGCCGCCCTGAAGGTTCCACCGGGTGAATACAAGGTTTCTTTCCTGGGTGGGGCGGTGGTCAAATATCGACATAAACCGGAGATGGTTGCCAATGTGGAGGCTTCCAACAAAAAAATGTTGCAGGAGGTCAAGGATTTGGAAGCAGAGGTTAAAAAGATCAGCACCGATGCAAAGACCGCGCCTCCTGAGAAAAAGGAACAAATGACCAAGGCTGTGGCTGCCATGAGTGCCAAAATGAAAGCGGCTACAGATGCGTTGAACGCCACCCAGGGAGAACTGAAAAAGGTGACCGAGGCGGCCCAGCCAAAGGATATTGCCGATATTGTTGTGTGTGAACCGATTACCATTCGTGTCAAGCCAGCGGAGAAAAAATGAACCAGTTAAATTCTTCGAATCAAAACCCTGCTTGCAGGGGGCCTGTGCCGTTTGGTGTTGGAGGGCGAAGGGCATTTTTGCAGGCGGGATTGGCAGGGTTTTCCTCCCTTAGCCTGCCTGGCATTCTAAAGTTGCAAAGCCAGCTTCGGGCGGGTGCCCCGGGTACATCCTCTGAAAAGAAGGCTGTTATCATGGTGTGGCAGCCCGGTGGCCTTTCCCACTTGGATTCCTACGATCCCAAACCGGATTCCGGCAGCGAATATCGCGGACCATTCAATTTGATATCCACCAAGGTGCCTGGCTTGCAGTTCACGGAATTGTTACCCAGACAGGCTGCCATTGCCGACAAGATGGTGGTGCTTCGTTCCATGAGACAGACTGCCGGCGGTCACCCTGCCGGTTCCATGCAGTTGCTTTCCGGAGACCCTGATACCCGCGATAAACCCAAGCCAAAATACCCGGATTGGATGGCGGTTTCGAATTACCTTTTATCGCAAAAAGGGCCGCGAACCAATCCTTTGCCTGCCTATGTGGGAATTAATCCACCGTTGGAATACAACGGTCCCGCTTATCTGGGTGATGCTTATTCGCCGTTTGTTGTCTCTGGTAACCCGGATCTGCCGAATTTCTCGGTTCCCAATATTGGAATCCCCGATGCCGATGAGGTAAAACGCCTTGGCCGAAGGTCATCACTCAGGCAAAAGCTGGATACGCTGGAGCGCAGCTTTGACAAAGCCCGGGAACTTTCCGCATTGGACGAGTTTGAATCTCAGGCGCTTACCCTGCTTACCAATCCACAGACCAAGATTGCCTTTGACCTGAACAGGGAGCATCCCAAGGTGCGCGATCGATATGGTAGAAATTCCTGGGGCCAGCAGTTGCTCATGGCAAGGCGTTTGGTGGAAGCGGGTGTTGATGTTCTAACCACCAGCCTAAGCGGCCCGCTTTGCGGGCGTGTGGGTAACTGGGATGACCATGCTGTAAATCATCATGTGTTTGATGCCATGAAGTTCCGCTCGGAAGTATATGATCAAGCTGTATCTGCCTTGATCGAGGATATTTATGAGCGTGGGTTGGATAAACGCGTTTTGGTTGTGGTTACGGGTGAATTCGGCAGAACACCCAAGATCAGCTATGCGGCCAGCACCGGTGCAGGCAATGCCAGCGCGGCTGCAGGCACTTCCCAACCAGGTCGTGACCATTGGCCCAGGGGCTTTTCAAACATTTGGGCTGGCGGTGGAATTGAAACCGGTAAATTTGTCGGCTCCACCGATAAAAAGGGCGAGGATGCCATCACCCGAGTGTGTGGACCGGGTGACTTTTTGGCCACCATTTACCATCATTTGGGTATCGATTCCGCCAAGACATTAATTACGGACTTTAATGGCAGACCCACTCCGATTGTGGATCATGGCAAGCCAATACCGGAGCTGACTGCGTAATTGGAAATTCGTGCTAACTTAAGGAAAAAAATCCCTTAGATTTAGCACGATACCAAATATTAGTTTGTTTGGAAATCAGTCCCAATCGGTGTGATCGGTTACTTTCCAGCCTTTGCGAAGATCAAGAAACTTGGTTATTTCTTTCCAAGATTTGAACTTCCTTCTGGCTGAAGCAATTTCAAGCCACTTGACAAGAGAGTCGTTCCAAAGGAAAAGCCCTTCGCCCTCGGAGTTTGTGCCGTAAATCATCGTAACCCCATCGGGACTCTTAATGGTTAAACGCTTCATGTGTAGTTCTTTTGAGTAATACTAATAAACGATGGGCTATACTATTAATTTAAAAGGTTTGGGTTGATATGCAACACAAAAGCCAGTTTTTCATGGTCTTTTAAGGGTAGTAATGCCTGATTAATCAATACCTGATGAATTACTATGTATTCCTAAATAGCTAAATTATACCTCACATATAAGACACCACTTAAGGATCTAGGCCTATTAATTCACATTTTAAAATGCAATTTTGCAGCTAGCAGAAGATATATGGGATGAAAATGTGACCACGACTCTAAGTCATTGTTTAATGCAAGTTAATGGAAAATCTTACAGATGGTTTTAAATGCTGTTTATTGATGTGATTATGGGCCCGCTCGGATTCGAACCGAGAACCAAGGGATTATGAGTCCCCTGCTCTGACCGTTGAGCTACGGGCCCGGATATCTAGGGAATATTCTATGCCCCACAAATGATCTTCAACCTTTTGCAGAGTATATTCCTGACAGTTGATAAAATTTCCATGAATTGGCCTTATTTGTCAATTGAATATGTCTGCTACCCCTTGGTGAACCATGCTACATAACCCGATCATTGGTTTTGGAGAATTACTATGGGATCTTTTGCCAGGCGGAAAAATGGCAGGCGGAGCACCTTTTAATTTTGCGTTTCACTGCCATCAGCTTGGCTGGCCCTCTTTCATGGTAAGCAAGCTTGGAAAGGATGATCTGGGCGCTGAACTATCAGGAAAAGTGGTTGAATTGGGTTTATCCACGGACTTTATCCAGCGTGATGAAAATCACAAAACGGGCACTGTTCAGGTGACTTTGAATGGATCCGGTCATCCGGAATATGAAATTGTGCGCAATGTTGCGTGGGATCATCTGGAATGGCAGCCATCCATGGAAATGCTGGCTAAATCCTGTGCGGCGGTATGCTTTGGAACCCTTGGCCAAAGATCGGAAGTTACTCGAAAAACCCTCGAAAAGTTTCTTTCCCGGTGTTCAAAGAACGTCATCAAGGTGTTTGATATCAACCTTAGGCAGGATTTTTATACCCGGCAGATTATCGATGAATCCCTTCGCCAGGCCGATTGGCTCAAATTAAACCATGAAGAATTGGAAATACTTAACGATCTTCTTGGATTGAGAGCCGATGACGTTGGGGAATCCGTGGAGGTTTTGCGTAGAAGGTACAAGTTGGATTTGGTCGCGGTTACCATGGGTGAGAATGGCTGCCTGATCCATTCCGGCAACGAAAGAATCTACCATCGAGGTTTAAGGGTGGATGTTGCGGACACCGTTGGGGCCGGAGATGCCTTTACAGCTGGAATGCTTGTAAATTTCTTAAAAGGAAAATCCGTTGCCGATTCAAGTTTCCGGGCAAATATTATGGCCTCCAAAGTGGCTTCCAAAGTTGGGGGAGTTCCAAGCCTTGATGAGGAAGAACGGGCTGAGATTGTCGGTTGAAGGCAGTCTAATGGCTAAAAAGCTTCAAAAAGAGATAGTTTTCTGTAGTAACTGAGCAAATAAAGGCAAAATAATTGACAAAAGGTCAAAAACAACCCAATCGATACAAACGCACCATGCTTCTTAAACTTTCCATTTAATTCAGATTAATATCTTGCCCACGCAAAAAATCTTCGCTAACTTAACAAAACTGTCAGAGTTGCACCAATGTGTGTTTTATTTCTTTAAGGAGTGTCTCATGAGCAAGCGTTTGATTGTTGCCGCTTTGGTGGCGATGGCTGGCATGATGTTTATGCCCGCCTCTGCCAAGGCTTTGGGTGGTCGCAAGAACTGTAATGATTCCTGCGCACAGCCCTGCGAAGTAACCTACGAGGAAAGAAAGGTTACCTGCTACAAGACTGTAACCAAGGAAAAGGAAGTTGAAGTAACTGTTTGCAAGCCAGAATACCGCGATGAAGTTCGCAAGAAAACCTACACGGTTTGCACACCCGTTTGGACCGAAGAAAAGAAGACCTGCACCGTTTACAAGCGAGTTGCAAAGGAAGTCGAAAAGGAAGTAACCCGTTGCGTTAAGGTTCCTGTGACTGTATGCGATCCTTGCACCGGTCGTTCCCGCACCTGCTGCCAGAAGCAAATGGTTACCGAAAAGGTAAAGTGCACCGTTTACGAATGCGTTCCTGAAACCAAGGAATACACTGTAAAGGTTTGCTCCTACAAGAAGGAAGAAAAGACTTGCGAATATACCGTTCGCGTTTGCGAAATGAAGCAAGTTAAGGAAAAGCGCAAAGTTCAATACTGCGAACGCGTTCCTTACGAAACCACTGTAAAGGTGGCTGTTCGTAAGCCAGTGGAATGCAAGCCAGTAGAATGCAAACCAGCTTGCGAATCTTCTTGCAAGTCTGATTGCTGCGAAAAGAAATGCGGCCGTGGTTTGAAACTTGGTGGCCGTCTTTGCAGCAAGGGTTGCAACTAAGCTACAAGCTTCTTCGATATAAATTTAAGGCAGGGAGTCCCAGGGACTTCCTGTCTTTTTTTATTTATGGTGATTGCCTTTGATCTTATAATGTTAGTCTGAATAAGTTACTGGAAGAACCCGCAAAAAATGCCAATAACCACTCAGGCTGATACGCCGCCACCTTCGGATCCGGAAATCAATATGTTTGACCCTTCCGAGGCAGACACACTTGTGCCCGAAGGGATTGATGGAACACTTTTACAAACTTCTTTAAATTTTGAATGGCAAAAGTTTGTTCCCGGAAGGTTTAAAATCCTTAAGACTCTTGGCCGGGGTGGGCACGGTACCGTGCTCCTTGCCAAGGATACAGAGTTAGACAGGGTTGTGGCAATTAAGTTTGTATTGCCAAAAAAGGAATTTCACCCTGGCAATAACTCTGCTTTTTTGGATGAATCCAAAATACTTGCAAGCTTGGATCATCCCCATATCGTGCCAATTTATGATGTTGGCAAAAGTCAGATCGAAGATTCCAACGCCTTTTACATTGTCTCCAAGTATGTGGAGGGTGGCACTTTAGCCCAGGCGATAAGGAATCGGATGTTTTCCTTTGCTGAAATATCCAGGGTTATTCGATTGGTTGCGTTGGCACTGCAATATTCCCATGAAAAGGGATTGGTGCATCTGGATGTAAAGCCTGACAATATTTTGCTGGATAAAAACCGCCAGCCCTTCCTGGCCGATTTTGGACTGGCAATGCGCCATGAAATGGACCCGGGTTCATCCCTTCCACTGGGTACCCCGGCTTATATGAGTCCTGAGCAGGTTAACGGTGAAGGGCATCGGATAGATGGCAGGTCCGATACCTTCAGCCTTGGAATCATTCTTTATGAAATGCTTGCGGGTAAGCGGCCCTTTGATTCAGACACCGTTGCCCAGACCATGGAAAAGATTAGAAGTGGCGACATTATTCCACCCTCTCATTGGAATCGGGAGATTCCCAGGGAACTTGAAAGAATTTGCCTGAAGGCGATTTCCAGAAGGATGATGGATCGCTACCAGCAGGCTTGGATGCTTGCGGATGATCTTGGTGATTTTGAACGGCAGGATCAGGAAAACCAGACCCGTGAAAACTCCGTCGCCGTGCTGGACAATTTTGTGTACCGCGGTCTTAGATCCTTTGAACCGGATGACGCGGGTTTTTTTCTGGAATTGCTTCCCGGGCCAAAGAATCGCGATGGCCTGCCTTTGCTGGTCCGTTTCTGGAATGATGAAATTGAGAGCGAAAAATCCAATGTACCAGTGGGGGTAATCTACGGGCCTTCTGGTTGTGGAAAATCCTCGCTGGTCAAGGCTGGTATCCTGCCAAGGCTGAATACGAGAATTTTTCCGGTTTACCTTGAGTCAAGCCCCGAGGAGACCGAAACAAGCCTTCTGGGCCTTTTGAAAAACCAGTTATCGATTTGTAAAGATGCTGAAACTGTGGAGGATGCTTTCAAGCTTCTTCGTTCCGAATCTGATGGGGTTTCCAAAACCCTGATTGTTCTGGACCAGTTTGAACAATGGATTCTGCATCATGAGGAACTGGATAGCTCAAGCCTTGCCAAGGCCTTGAGGCAGGCAGATGGAATTCATGTTCAGGTGATTGTTCTGGTTCGCGATGATTTCATGCTTGGCATCAATCGCCTGATGGGGCACCTGGAATACCCGATTCAGGAAGGCGTCAATTTCACCTTGGTGGATCTGTTTGAGAAAAGCCATGCAGGCAAAGTCTTGCGGGCGGTTGGTTTTTGCCTCGGAAAGTTTCCTTCTGCAAGGGAAATCAGCGCATCAAACAGGGCCTTTTTAGATAAGGCTGTTCAGGAATTATCCGTGGAAGGGAGATGCGTTCCGGTTCGGCTGATGATGTTTGCCGAGATGATGAAAAATCGGGACTGGTCTCCGGAAGTTTTGGATTCGCTGGGTGGACTGGATGGATTGGGAATCCAGTTTTTTGAGCAAATCCTGGGTGAAGGTTCCCCGGGGAATTTTTCCGGGTCGGAATCCAAGATTGCGAGGGATATCCTTGGTGCTTTGCTACCGGGGGATGAAGTCGATATCAAGGGCGCCATGCAAGGTTTGGAAAAGCTAAGGGAACGAATTGATCGCGCCGATGAACCCGCCTTCGCAAGTGTTTTAAGAAAACTAGACCAGGAATTTCGTTTGATAACTCCGGTTTTAGTTCCAACGATGGATGGAATAAATGGCCTGCATTACATTCTTGCGCATGATTATCTTGTAGCCTCGCTAAGGAAATGGCTTGTAATCAAAAAAGGTGAGACTTCAGAGGGGCGTGCGGAACTAAAACTTTCCGAACTGGCGTCGTTCTGGAAATTTGAGAAGGGAAACAGGCATCTACCTTCGCTGGCAGAGTATGTTTCCATCCGCTGGTTTGTTCCGGTCAGGAAATACACAAGTTTGCAATCCCGCATGATGACAAGTGCCGGATTTTTTCATCTGAAAAGGATTCTTGCCTGGGGCATTTTTCTTACGGTGACTTTAATCCTTATCCTTGCGCCAATTTTTATCGCCAGGAAAAAGAACCAGGATATTCGAGTGCAGGGGTTGGTTCACAGGCTGATGATTGCCAATGGGGATGCATTGGAAGAGGCGCTATCCCAATTGGATGGCGATATGGAAAATGCCCTGCCAATCCTGAAAAGGGAGTTGGATGGAATCCCAAAGGAGGACTCCCGAAGGTTTAGACTTGTATTGGCACTATTACCCGGGGATGAAAGTTTTCTGGGGGAATCCGTTCATGCCATGCTTGAATCAGGGCCCAAGGATTACATGGTTTTTCTGAATCGACTGAAAACTTGGACTTCCAGCCTGGAAAGATCTCTGCAAAAAGTTGTAGATAGTCCGGATCGGTTTGGTGAAAAGGCGCAATTACGGGCGCTGGGCGCTATGGTTCAATGGTCGCAGCAAAACAAACAACTGCCAGTTATGTTGGAATTGGGATTGGCCAATCTACTGGGTCAAAACTTGTTTTTCCTGGAAGAATGGGCCGCTGTTTTTGAGCCAGCAAAAGAACAACTCCTGCCCCTGCTTTTAAAATGGGTGGCTGATCCGCGAAAACCAGCCAATGAGAGGGATTTTGCGACATTGATGGCTCTGCGGTATGCAAAAGCCCGACCCGAGGTTGTCTTCCGGCTTCTAGTGGATGCGGATCTTAAAAATGCGCGTATGGTCATGGATGAGGTTCAGTCCAACAAAAATGTTTTCCTCCCACACTTTAAAAATATCGTGCGAAAAGATTTTCAGGATCTTCCCCATGGAGAAAGATTACGGCTTGCCAATGAGCAGGGAATTGCCGCTGCCTGCCTGATTGGGTTAAATCAGTCCGATGGGCTGGATGTGTTTTTCAATCGCGAGGATCCTACCGCGCGGTCTGCGGCACAAAACCTGCTTCCATATCTTGGAGTCGGTGCTGCTCCGGTGATTAACAGCATGAAGAACGTGAAAGATCCGGAAGTTCTTGCGGGATTGATTGTCTCGCTGGGTGATTTTGACACCAAGGTGTTCGATTTCAACACAAAATGGAAGGACGAACTTCTTTCCATGTATGCCGAAAACCCTAACTCCGGGGTGCATGGTGCCTTGGACTGGCTTCTTAGGAAAAAACTTGGCCTTTCGCAGGAATGCGACAGGGTGGAGCAGGCACTTCAGGGCAAACCATTTGCAGGCAGGGAATGGCATATAAATACCCTGGGTCAGACTATGGTAGCCATTAAAGGCCCCGTGAAATACCGCAAAGGTTCTCTTCTGGAGGAACCTAATCGGTCGGCCAGCGAAAGATTCCATGATGTGATCATTCCAAGATCATTTGCCATCGGAATGAAAGAAGTGACATCCGAGCAATTTTTGAAACTTGTTCCCGGCCATGTGATTATTTCCGAAGCCTGCAGGACACCAGACAGCCCGGCGAACAATGTAAATTGGTTCGCCGCCGCGGCCTATTGCAACCTTCTGACGGAAAAGGAATTTTCTAAGGAAGATTGTTGCTATCTGCCGAACAAGGATGGGCAGTATGGCCCTGGAATGAAAATGGCGGAAGGCTTTCTTTCCAAAAAAGGCTATCGATTGCCCACGGATGGTGAATGGGAGTTTGCCTGCAGGGCGGGAACCGAAACAACCTATCATTTTGGTAATGACCCCGCCATGATACCCCGTTTTGGTTTTTGTCAGACCAATTCCGATAACCATCTCTGGCCCGTGGGAACACTAAGACCCAACAATTTGGGCCTTTTCGACATGGCTGGTAATGCATACGAGTGGATTCAAGATCGACATCTGCTTTACCCCCTTATCACCACTCATGTGGACTCGGAGGTTGATTTGGGATCAGTGGACCGATCGCAGGGACATGTGTTAAGGAATGGATGTTTCTATAATCCACCGGGATCACTTCGAAGCGCAAGCCGTAGCGGAACCAGTGCTTCGGATGGTGGAAACAGTCGTGGACTCAGGCTGGCTCGGACGCTGGAATGACAGGCATCAGGCTGCTTCACGTTGGAATTCACTGGCACCCAGAATGTGTTGAATCTCATCCAGCATTCCCTGTTCATAATGTTTCAGGCTGAATTGAAGCGCCTGTGTTCTGGCTGCCACAGGATCAAACAACTTGTGATGGTGTTCAAATTTACGAATGGCTGCTGAAAGGCTTTCGGTGCTGGGTTCCTCAAAAAACACACCGGTGGGGTCCATTTTGGAATCCAGCCCTGTCACCGTTTCGGTTGCCCCGCCTTTGCCTAGTGCGATAACAGGCAAACCACAGGCTTGTGCTTCCACGGGGACGATGCCAAAATCCTCAAACCCGGGAAATAGAAGTGCCCTGGCCTTGCGAAAATGATTCCGAATGGAGGCATCATCTTGCCAGCCGAGGAATTGTACATTTGGTCCAGCCAGTGCCTTTAGTCTTTTTTCATCCTGGCCTGTCCCAATGATCACAAGTTTTTTGCCCAATTGCTGGCAGGCTTCTATGGCCAGGTCGATTCGTTTGTAAGGGGCAAAGGCGGATACCACAAGATAGTAGTCTTCCCTGGGTTCTCCAGAGGGATGGTAAAAATCAGTGTCTGCGGGTGGATAAACAATGCTGCTGGATCGTTGGTAACAATCTTGAATACGGTTTCGAATTGTCTTGCTGATGGCGACAAAATGATCAACCCTGTCGCTGGAATTTTTGTCCCACGCACGGATCGCATTTAGAACCGGGGCCGCAAGCCTCTTTTTCATGCTGGGCTTTTCTTGCCCACCAAAATATTCATCCCGCATGTGCCAGGCGTAACGTACCGGCGTGAAGCAATAGCAAAGATGCTTTGCACCTTTGGGAACTGTGATGCCTTTTGCGACGCAGTGGCTTAAGCTTACCACCAGATCGCAATTCGGAAGTTTCATGGATTCGATGGCCGAAGGCATCAAAGGCAGAAGGTAACGGTAATAATTGTGAACGCTTGGCAGTTTTCCAATCCAGGATGTTTGTGGGCCAAGGTTCTCGATGGTGGTACTAAGGGCACCCTTTTTGTGCAGCAACGTATAAAGGCTGGCCTTTGGGTAAAGCTGGCACAGTGCCTCCAGGCACTTTTCTCCGCCCCGCATTCCTGTCAGCCAGTCGTGGACAAACACGATTTTTAAGTCTTTTCGTTCCAGCATCTTGCATCCTTGCCATGTTCAGGACAAACATCCTAAACACTGGTGCAAAAATGCGCCAGTCGAGCTTTTGCAGTCACCATTTATCTGGCGGGTTGCTGAAGATAGGCAAACAAGTCAATAATTTCCTGGTCGGAGGCACCATCCAATAGGCCTGCTGGCATTAAGGATTTGCTGGTTGGCTTGCGGGATGCTATTTCATCGCCATTCAAACGCATGGTTTCTCCTGTTCCCAGTTGTACCATGGCACCCGCTGCGGAATCATAAATAACCATGCCTGTAATCACCTTGCCTTGATGGGTGGTATATACCGTGGCACGGTACCTGTTGGGAACATCCTTGTCTGGCACAATGATTGCCTGCAAAAGGTCATCCCGGGAAAAACGTTTACTAATTCCCTCGAGGCTTGGCCCCAAAGCCGCGGAACCACCATGGCATATCGAGCACTTTCTCTGCTGAAAGACCTTCTGGCCATTGGTGGGGTTTCCATTTTCCCATTTCAGGTTGGCAACTCGCATTTGCCAGTCGGCATAATTCACCCCCGCGGCTTCCTGTAGTGCCCTATTCAAAGTTGGGTGATTTTTAGAAGTCCAGACTAGCCAGGGTTCAATGCCAAGTTCCCTGGGGGAATCTGGGTATCGATCTTGTAGAAATTCCAGCACAGCTTTCTTGGCGGATAGCTGGTCTGGTTCCTTGCCCAGGGTCGGAAACCGTTTGGCCAGAAGGATTATTTTGTCCTCGGGAATCGAGGGGACTTTTTTGAGGGAACTTAGAATGGTAGTTAATTGCTCTGGGCCAACCGTTGGGAAAACCTGATATATCTTCGGAAGGTCTTCGGGCTGAAGGTCTTTAAGCAGTAAAAGGGCAATCGCTTCATCCAATCCATGTTCTCCCCACAGCACCCGAAGGGCAGGTTTGGCTTTTGTTGAATCCAGGAACCTGAGTGCTTGAACGGTGGAATTTGACCACTGTTGGTCAGGTGATTTGATAATGGCATCCGCAAACAGCGAGGCGGCCTGTTTCTCAAGAGTTCCCAGATGCTTCAGGAATACCGTATGCCCAGGCAAGCCGAATTGTTTTTGAGATAACAATGCCTGATTAAAATTGGGGTTTTGGCTGGCCAAAGATTGATGAAGCTCCTGAATGCGAAGTGGCCAATTACGGTCGCGTTTCAAGCCTGTCGAAGTCATTTTTGATTCAAGATCCACCAAGGTGGCAGCGACAAGATTCAAATCTTTTGGCTGGAAAGGGAGGCCTTGTCTGGCAAGAACCAAAAGTAAATGAACCTGCCGTATGGGATCTTTTTCCGACAGTAGTGATGCCATCAATTTGGCAAGAATTTCTTGGTGCGATGGCTGACCAATGGCAAAGGTTCGCTCTATCTCGGTGTTTAATTCGAGGCGTTGGGATGGATAAATTTTTGAAAGCATTCCCCATTGCTGATCCGATGGACGCCAAAAGTTGCCTTGTACCCTGTAGCCATCAAACGCAGCGGCTTTGTCTCCTTCAAAGGGCAGATTTCCCATGGCCATCTGCACAATACGAATTGCAGCAAGCTGCTCTTGTAAATCTGCTGATTGTCCAGCCAGTCTAATAAGGGCACGTTCGCCTTCCTTGGCGGGATGTTTTTCCACAGCAGCCAACCCCAGCGAGTTTGCCACCCGGGATGTCATGGAACCCTGGGGCAAAACGGATTCATCCGCATTCCTTGCCCATGCGATTGCCGCATGCCGAATTCCCGGATCGTCCGAGGCCAGAAAATCCGCAAGCATGCTGGCTGCAACCGGATTGCCAGCTTCCGGATTGGCGGCAAGAAATTCCAGCGCTCTTCGCTTTTGGATGAGATCACTTCCATTTAAAAGCTTGATGGCAAATGGTGCTTCCGCTATAGGCTTTAAGGAAGGTATCAGGGGTTTGGCTTCAGAGGAAACCGCTTGGATGGGGGCAATACGAAATATGCTACCTTGGGTTCCTCTTCCCCCCATGGAGACAAACATCTCGCCGGTTGTGGGATGAAACGCGATCGAAGTGGGCGCGAAACCCGATTCGCCTTTTGGTTCAATGAATACCGAGGGTTTGGAAATGTAAGAACTGCCATTTTTTTGCAAAGGGCACTGCCAGATTTTCCCAAAGGTCCAATCCGCAATGAACATGGAGCCAATCATGGTATTGGAAAACTTGGTTGAAAAGCAGCAAGCCACTCCGGTTGGTGAACCCCGACCCAAATTCGAAATGGGCTTTTGAATATCTGCATGCCAGGGTGGGCTTCGCCAAGTGTCAGCCCGTTGAGGGTTCCACCATCCATACCTGCCAAAGGGCACAAGGTGATATAGCCTGGTTCCCTCATACCAAGGCAGGGAGATACAGCGTTCATTGTCTGAATCGTAGGTGAAAATTTCGCCTTCCGGATTGAAGTCAAACCCGTAAGGATTGCGAAGGCCATCCACAAGTATTTCACATTTTTCAATCTTGGGATGATAGCGGAGCAGGGTACCTGCCACGGGATTCTTGATGGGTGAATGAGGATGGGTGGCATGCTTTTTCTGAATGCCCGTGGTGTTGCCACATAAAACATAGATGTTTCCGTCAGGGCCTTTGCGTACGGCGTGGGCTTCATGTTCGCCACCGGTCTTAAACTCCAGAACCTTTTTGCTGGATATAATCTTGTTATCATCCGTAAGTTCGGCGACCCACAGACCCTGGTTGCCAGTAAACCAGATTTTGTTCTCGTCCCAACAATGTCCGGTGGGGGCATCAGACCAGCGTATGGGGATGTCTTGAAAATGATCTGGCACACCATCCAGGTTGGTGTCATGCACCAGTCGGAGATAATTTTTCCCAGAAACCAGAAGCTGGCCCTTTGGGCCAAAGGAAATGCAGTAGGTATCCGGGGTCTGCGCATCATTCGTGAAGCGCTGGATTTGAAAGCCGGGATTAACCTTCAGAAATTGAATGGTTTCCGCGACCGGTGCCTGACCCGAGATTACCAGTGCCGTTAGCAATACAAGGCTTGTCATGGATCCTTCACACAACGAAAGCCGGTATGGGAAAGCCCGGTGTCCTGTGCGCCGTGCATTCTCAGCCCAACCCGGTATCGAACACAATAGTTCGAACTGCAAAGGAAAGATCCGCCCCTTTGCACACGCACTTTGGACTGGTTGCCATGGGGATCAATAGGAGTGCCAGGACCTTTGGGATTAACGGCTGGAATCCCTGGCCCCAAAAGATGGTCTGGCATGGAATAGGAATCGGGCCTGTACCAATCAGCGCACCATTCCCAAACATTTCCAGAAACATCATAAAGCCCATAACCATTTGGTGGGAATGTTCTGACCGGGGAAGTAAGAAGAAAGCCATCCGTTTTATCGTTGCGATTTGGGAAAGGGCCTTGCCAGATGTTGGCGCGGGGTTTGCCCTCAAAAGGGGAATCATTACCCCAGGCATAGGCTTTGCGTTCCAGCCCGCCGCGTGCCGCGTATTCCCACTCGGCCTCGGTAGGCAGGCGCTTTCCGGCCCATTTGCAGTAGGCAACCGCATCATCCCATGCGATGTAAACCACGGGATGGTTTTCTTTGCCATTAAGGTTGCTGTTAGGCCCTTCCGGATGTTTCCAGCAAACACCCTCCTTGTATTCCCACCATTGGTTGCACTCGCTGCAATCCACCACTTCATGTTTGGGGGGGGAAAACACACCAGCCCCCGGCTTCAGTTTCTCTAGGGGAACATCCGGAAAGTCCTTGGGGTCCAGAGGTTGTTCTGCAATAGTCTTGTAATTGGTGGCATCCACAAACTTGCGAAATTGTGCATTTGTAACCTCGGTTACATCGATGTAGAACCCTTTGAGTCGTACCTTGTGGATGGGCAGGGCATCAGGGTATTTCTTGGGGTCGGAGTCATCCCCCATGAAAAATTCACCCGGGGGAATCCAAACCATGCCCTCCGGCGACTTGGGAATTAGAATCAGCAGGGAAACAGCTCCAAAAAATATCAGGCAAGCCAGGCCTGCCATATACAATCGGGATCTGTTTGGCTTATCCCCGGAGCCTTTCGGGACAGGTGAATTATTTTCAGTTCTTTGTTTTGGCTGACTCATGCTTTTGGAACCGGTTTGACAATTGCAGGTATTTTGGTTCCCGAAAAAACTCTTTTTCAAAGCGGAACTCTTACTATTCTAATCCAGTTGATTTGGGATACAATTTAAATTAGCAGTCGTTCGAGGGCTTTGAAGATTTGAACCCTGCTTTGGGCATCTATGAGGAGCGTTGGTTTCCCTTGACCATTCATCCCGACCATTCAGACCATAAAGAAACCCGGTCATCCCGCAGGGTGCTGATAGTGGATGATTCCCCCGTGGACCGTCATCTGGTCGGTGGGTTGGTAAATACCAGGCCCGGTTGGCAGGTTAATTATGCCTCCAGTGGCGAAGAAGCCATACACTTTGTTCGAAACTATTCACCCGATGTTATCCTTACCGATATGTTCATGCCCGATATGGACGGCGTGGAACTGGTCACTCGGGTAAAAAAAGATTTTCCAAAGACCCCGATTGTTCTCATGACCGCCCATGGTAACGAAGAACTGGCCATTCAGGTGCTTCAGGCCGGGGCTGCAAACTATGTTCCAAAAAAGAAGCTGGCCAAAGAACTTCACTCCGCGCTTGACGAGGTTCTCTCCAATGTACGATCTGAAAAAAACCACCAGATAGTGCGTTCCGCCATCGCCTCGCACGAAGTGCAGTTTGAAATCGAGAACGATATTTCCCATGTGTCGCCACTTGTCAGCCATATTGAACAATTAGTCGGCCAGTTACAATTCTTTGAACCGGGTTCCATGTTGCTCATAGGCGTGGCCTTGCACGAGGCGCTTACAAACGCCATCCTTCATGGTAACCTGGAGTTGGATTCAAAGATGCGCGATGTGGATGAGGAAATTTTCTACCGCGCAGCGGAAGAGCGCAGGGCCAGGGATCCTTTTAAAAATCGCAAGGTTTATTTCAGCGCCAGAATGTCCAGGGATCAGCTTTGCTTTATCATCCGTGATGAGGGACCGGGATTTAATCCCAAGTCGGTTGCCAGCCCTTTTGAACCTGAAAACATGAACAAGGTTAGTGGGCGTGGAATGGTACTTATCTCCACTTTCATGGATCATGTGGAGCATAATGAAAAGGGTAACCAGATCACCATGATCAAGAAAAATACGGCAACCTGATCGAACCCTGGCTTATTTCTGGCTAGTTTGATTTTTTGAACTTTGCCACTTCACAAATGCGCTTGTCCGTGCCTCGTTCGAGGTGAAACCCATGGTGTATGGGTTGAAGTGCATGGTTAGGTTCGCACGGGCAAAACTAAATCCGTAATCCTTGTGCGATTTCTTTTCCATTTGAATCAGCATGGCCAGCGCGACATCACGAATCTGGGTGCTTCCCTTTTGCTGATCCGCAAGTTGAAAATTTCCCACCAGTGAGGTGTCTTCCAGATAAGGATCCAGTAGCCGGGAATCATCCGGTCCACCCAGTTTGCCGACCAGGGTCATGGCAACAGCTTTGGTGTAAACGGGCATTTCTTTGTTTTCAATGCATCTTCTAGCTAGCAGCATTCCTTCTTTTAAGTTCAAGTTCAGCGAAAGGTAAAGATGCTGTGAAACAATGTTCGGGTCGCTCTGGTTCAGCATCCAGCTAATGATCAACTTGCGATATGGGTGTGGATTTGTTTCACCTAGTATCGTTCGGGAAGGTTGCTGATAAAGAAGATTGGTGATGTTGTAGGTGATTTCCTGGGGGAGCTTAATGGCCGGGTTGGTTGCAAGAAATAACACCGTGCTAATTTCTAATATGTCTATCGGGGCGGACTTTTCGGAAACACCGTTGTACAAGGTGTTATGAAGGCCCAACGCCTTGGAGGAAAGAATCTCCAGGCCAATTTTGGCATCTGTCTCGCTATCCTCAATCAGGGCCCCATCTTTTCGGAAAATACCAGCGTAGAATTCGCGTGACTTTTTGTCATTCCCGACAAGTTTCTGGAAACGATCCCAGCCGGGCAGAGTCCCGTTTTTTTCGCCAGCCTCCACGAAGCCCTTAAGCAGGGTGCTTTTCTCAGTGGTTTGAATTTCATTCAGCAGTATTCTTGCTCTTCGTGCCACTTCCAGATCGTTGCTCTGGGTGGCTTCCTTGAGAGCGGGTATGCTTTTATTTCCCTGAAGTAGAAGCATTTCGCCGGCCTGTTCCCGGGATACAAATGATTCGGAGCCCAATGTTTTGATGAGTGCTTTGATTTGGACTTCATTCAATTCGTTCGCGGGTTCGATGGCATTGGATTGGGTTACAACCCAAAAAGAGCAGATACAGATAAGATTGATGTTTCGCAAATGAAGCATGCGTTGAACTCTTGCAAGAAAGGCGGAAAATCGCCCTGAGAATCCAAATTAAATTGCTTGCGAAGGGGTATCAATGCCAGCTTGGTTTATCTGGCGGGATTCCTGATAAAGCTTGCGGGTTGTGACTGATGTATCGACTAAATTTGTCCCAACCCTTATCCTAAACTTAATATCAACTAAAGGAGTGGTCCTCATGCTGGATGCCAGGTATTGCGAACAACGCCGAAAAAAATTCCTCGAAATGGTGGGAAACCCATCCATTCCTTTGGTGCTATCCAACCCCGCCAACTTGATGTACCTTGCCGGATTTTTTGTGGATCCCTTTAGCCTTGGTGCTGGATTTGGGGGAATCCTGGTGATCAACCCGGATGGCACCTGTGTTTTGTTCCATGATGATCGCCTGCCGGATTCGGTGCTTGGTAGTTGTGTTACCGAAAAGGTGTGTGTGCATTGGTACGATGGAATTCAGCCTGCCAAGACCCAAAGGGATCTTGCACTGGTTGCCAAATTCCAATCCCGATTCCCCGGGCTTTACATCTCGGATATTCCCGGTACTGAAACGGGTTCGCAAATATTCAAAGCATTGGGCCAGTTGCGCCGCAAAAAGTACCCGGATGAAGTTGCCATCCTTAAAAAATGTGTTCAGGCATCGCTTGCGGGCCATGAATGGGCTCGGGCAAATATCGCCCAGGGGATGACGGAACTGGAAGTGTATGCTGGTGTTCAAAAAGCCTGCACTCTGGCTGCGGGGCAGGCGGCGATTGTGTATGGCGACTTTGCCATCTCCGCAGGCCCAGAGCGTAAGGGTGGGCCTCCCACCAATTCCATCCTTCTGGATGGCGATATGTTCATTCTGGATTTTTCGGTGGTCTTATGGGGCTATCGAAGCGACTTTACAAATACCCTTGTGGTGGGAAAGAATCCCACAGTCAGGCAGCAGCAATTGATGGACCTGGCTTTGAAAGCGTTGGCTGCGGGTGAAAATCGCCTGATGGATGGCGCCCCGTGCGCGGAAGTTTACCAATCGGTCATGGGGGTGTTCGAAAACGCATCCATGGGCGAGCATTTTCCCCACCATGCCGGCCATGGCTTGGGTTTGTCTCACCCGGAGGCACCTTTTATTGTGCCGGGTTCAGACGAGGTTCTTACCGTTGGAGATGTGATTACTTTAGAACCGGGCCTTTATGTGCCCGGTGTTGGTGGGCTTAGAATTGAAAGAAATTACCTGATCACAGATGGGGGGTTCGAAAACCTTACCCCCCATGTTATCAGCCTGGTTTAAAATTATGGAAGCTGTTTCAGGCGAATGTTCCTGAAGTGAACTTCCGTGCCTTCGGATTGAAAACCGATGGGGCCGCTGGTCAGCTTGCTTTTGCATTCGCTAACCTGCACACCATTCACCTTTACTTTTACCACTCCATCCTTGGAGCAGGTTACCTCGGTTTTGCTCCATTGACCCATGGGCTTGAGTTGCTTGGTAAGCAATTCCTGGTCAAATTTGTTGTATTCGACTTCATCCTTGGCCATTCCAATGGTGAAGATCTTGCCATGGTTTAAATATCTGCCTTGTGGTTCCAGGCACTTGGGGAAAATCTTGTTGAAAGGTTCCTGCATGTGAACCAGGCAACCGGAGTTGCTTTCTGGCTTGCTGCCTTCGGGAAATCTCCATTCGTATTCCAGAACATAATTTGAGAAGGATTTTTCTGTGTAGAAAAAGCCTGTTGGCACCCCGGAGCATACAAAACCATTTTCTTTGGGGGTAAGGTTTTTGCTGGTATCTACCTTGGATTTGGGATCATAGAAGGCTTTCCAGCCATCCATGTTCTTGCCGTTGGCAAGTGCAATATAGCCATCCTTGTCAGCCGCGCGGGAAATGGCGGCAACCATAGCAAAACAAAGGCAGAGTGCTGCCAGGCGGGAAACGGAAAATCTCATCGTGAAACTCCAAAAAGGTGGGAATTACAAAACTGTCCGTATCGATTGTAAGGGTTTATTTTTCGGGCGCAACTTTCTTATTCTTGCGGGAATAATTGACACAACTACCATGGATTTCTAGGATTTAGGTATAGCCGGAGAGGTGACAGAGCGGCCGATTGTGCAGCACTGGAAATGCTGTGTGGGGGCAACCTCACCGGGGGTTCGAATCCCCCCCTCTCCGTTTTGCTCCTTTTTGGATTTTATAATTCATTACTAATAAACAGCTTGCAACTTTAATACTTTTGATTGACACAGTACTGTGCCAATCATTGTGCCAATCAAGGCCTGTTTTCGCCCCCTTTAATCCATGATTGGATCGTAACAAAACAAGTTTTGCATTTTAATATAACCTCACTTCAGACATGAATTGGCGGGCCATATTATCGTGAAGGTGGTAATAATATCTCACCATTTCAGAATCTTGATGGCCCAGCCAACTCATCACCATGGCCTCGGGTACCCGATTGTTTGCACATGCAGAACAGAAAAAATGCCGAAAGCTGTGAAGCCTGCCGTCCTTAAATCCCTTTGACCCATCAGATGATGGAAAACGACCGGCTAAACAGTCAAGTACATCCCTTTTCAAAATATTCCGGATGGTATCAGGCTTCAGTCTTCCGCCTAAAGGACCATGGAATACCAATCCGTCCTTTCCTTTAAAATTCTTCAACCTATCAAGTATAGGTTGCAAATTACTATGGATAGGAAACGATCGACTCCGGCTACTTTTGGTAGTCCGAATTTCTCGTTTGGGTTTTCTAATTCCAGCCAGAGCGGATTCATCCTTGATTTGGATTCTATGATTTTCAAAATCAATATCCTCCCACCTTAGCGATGCCAACTCCGAAATTCGCAGTCCTGTTGATGCCAAAGCCCCAATTACATCACCTAGCCACTGCAACTTCTTATTGGATTCGCAAAGATTAATCATGGCCTGCACTTCCTCAGGCATCCAGCAATAAGTGTCAGAGCCTTTGGCCTTCGATAATTTGATATTTATTTTTGATGGTTTTAATATCAAATCATTCTCAACGATCCAATTGATAACTTGTTTTAAACAATTTATTTCAAAATACTGGGTACGGAAGGCGTAACCATTTTTATCAAGCCAGCCGGCATATTTCTCAATCACCAGGGTGTTAACCTGATCCCAATTTCTGATTTTTGCATTAGAGTTGCAAAATGGAATAAATTTGTCCAACACCGCCCGGTACCGTTTGAATGAGGAGGGTTTTACGCCACCCATACTTCGAGGCCGGCCCTGATGCTCCATGTAAAGGCTTCGCCCCTCTTCAAGAACCAGTGGTTCCCTAGCCTTTAATGAAACCGGATTTGTCCTTGACGAAGACAGAACTTCATCAAGATGATAAAGCCTTTCGGGTATCTCCCCCTTGGTTTTAACACCAAGAGAATACCTTCCCAAGGGTTTGGTGTTATTTCGACCATCAGCGTAGAACACGCCATCACGTTGGTAAATAATCCAATTAAAATGGTGGGAAACCATCGTGATATTATCTCGCTTTTTTGGCATGGCGACTCCTTTTATTTCAACCAGCGTGGTGAAGTGTTATTATTTTTTTTGTTTTTATCAGGCTCCCTGAATTCGGGTTGGAATGCTTTCGTTTCCCTGCTTCTCAGAAGGTTGTCAGCGTAAATTAGGACCCGGGTGCCTTTACCGCCGGGTTGCCAAACTTTTAAACTGCCATCTAGAATTCGCCTTTGGATTGTCGATTTCGACAATTTGGAATGGATTTGAAACTCCTTGGCGTCCATCAATTGACCCATTGACATGAGCGTCTCCTTGTTAACAGAATTTTTTGTTGATTTTGAAAAGTAAGCTGAGGTATCAGCCTTCTTTTCCTGGTTAATAGCCTTGGTGAAATGTTTTTCCATTTTTTTGACCTCCGTGCGCAAATTCATTAATGCGGTCATCCGTGCCGCCATAAATTAATTCTGGTATCGAGTATCATTTTGATCAACGACAAAGAATGCTAAATGCCTTGCAAAACCCGTGTAAAAGTCGTGCAAAACAGGAAGGGAAAGCATCTGGTCTCAGCAACCAGATGCAGGCCATCAATATTCTTTTGATTAAAGAGCCTTTTGATTTGGAAAATGCCAATGAATATATTTTCGGTCAGGCGACCGCGAAAAAGATAAGCCGCTTGTTTTTGACAACTTGTTTAAATAATTTACACTGAATCGGCGGTCAGTCTTTATAGTCTTGCTGAAAGGATCGATTGTTTTTTCAGGCCATTTTTGGTTTTGAAAAGCCTCAAGAATCTCCTGGGATATGGTCAATTTTTTGCGGACTTGTGTTTTCAAAACAATTTTGCCCCTAAAGTACAGCACTCCTTCACTCCTGTTCCAGACAGGTTTTTCAGTCCTAGGGTTTATTACTTTTTTTGAGATTTTCAATTCTTGGTCAGAACCAAAAATCTCGTTTAATAAATCAGATTTTTTATTGGAATCTATAAGTTTCAGTTGGTGTGCAATCTCAACCACGCAATAGCCTTCCGGTTTTCCCGTAAGAGCATGGAGCAATTCCCAAGGGTTTTCCATAGGCATTGAAAGCTCATCGTTGTCCTCCTGGTTTGAAATTTTAAATTTCTTGGCCAGATATTTTCTGTTGATCTCTGGAAGGCTATACCAATAGTCAGTTCGGTGTTCTTCAAACCCAAGAGTAATCTTTAAACCGGCCATGAATTGTTTCGTGCGTGGGTGAATACAGGGGTTCGGTTTATGATTCATCATCGTTATACCATTAAAAATGTACTTTTTTCACTGTATCCACTTGAATTTAATTCGTGATAATCATCAAGATTGATTTTCCAAATAAGAAGGGGTTTTTTTAAATATATGAGCAGTTTTTTATCTGATATTTCGGTTGTAAAATCCGCAAGCAATCAGAAAAATTGTTGCAAAGACAAACGCACTCATAGATTGAAAACAAAGTCCAATCAAGCCGCCGCCTATCAAACTTCCATTAAGGTATGCCACGTTTAATTTTTTTTTGCTCCCATGATTGTTCTCCTTAAAAAGTTGCCAGCCACTCTTGGTGAATGGCTGGCATGACTCAGATTCATTTCACTCGAACTTCCTGGTCTAACTCTGTATCAGGAATTATCTCAGGTTTTTTATTTCGTGCCTTGATCACCTTGATGCGAAACCCCATTCGCCTAAGTCTTTCAATATCTTCACCTGTAACTTTCGCAACCGTTTTATACAAATCACGCTCGCTCATTATTACCCCTTAAAAATAAAAAAGGCCCCATGGCTACAAGCCACAGGGCCCAAATCTTTGAAATTTAAATCCTCATTAAACCAAAACCAACTCCGCTTCCTCAGATTGCGCCTTTATCAAAAAACTCATCCTTGATTGCAACAATTCAGAAGCCTGCTGTAAACTTGCTTCCAAATCTTCACGCTTTTTATCTAAATAAAAGCTGTACCCTTCGATCTTCAGTTTGGTTGCACGAACTTTTTCCTCTGCCCTGCGTAAAGTCTCAGGGCGTGTGTCTTCCCCAAACATTCTCACCGCTTCCAAATGTTCCTCAATGATTCCTTGCAAACCACTGGCAACCGCATCTTGAACCGCGCGATCCCCTTGAGGTGAACCCGCAGGAATCGGAAACCGTTGCAAAATGCCTCCAATGGTCCTTAGGAAATTTTCCACCTTTGCAATAAAATTATGATGAACTTCTGGCACGAAATACACACCGCCCTGATCCCTTATCGAAAATAGGTCAGCGTGTCTTTCGAATAGTCGTTGAATAAGCCGTGTTACATCAGTGGCAGTTCTTGCCTCCATACAACGGCAAAATTCTTCCTTTGCAAGTTGTTCTAGCTCCAAATTTTCTGATGTTATTTTCCCAGAATGCTTATTTACGAAAATCAAACTCTCAAAGTGATAGCTGAATTTTCCGTCTTCAAGAGCTTCCCGTGTGAATTGAAAAGTGATTGTTGCATGATCCTCCGCAACCTTGCGAATGATTCGCTCGCTATCCAGTTTGCTGCAAGCCCTTGCAAACGCATTTCTCGGCGCAAGTTCCCTTGCAACATCGCAATCCAAATCGCTTGCCATCAAACCTGATATCAAATTTGCATGGCTGATCGCAACACCATTAACCTTCCAAGTGATGATTTCCCCAAGCATCTTTCCACCAACCTTGCCCTCTCCAACCCAGGACTGGATTGGAAAGGGCCTTTTGTTTTCGCTCATAGTTGTCTCCTAAATTAAATGGATAAAATTCGCTCGATTCCATATTCCAAAACATCCACCGAACGAATTCGGTGGACCTCGTCACTGATTTTCCCAAGATCATTAGGCTCGTTATCAATCACTAGTGTGATAAGCTTCGCTTGCACCGATCGCTTCCAATCGTTGAAAGTCTTTGCAAGTTTAGCAGGGATGCTACACGCCCCTTCAGTTATGAAAATCAGGTCAGTTTTTCCTTTGGGTGCGTTTAAACTTTCATAAAACATGGGCATCTCTCGAACCGGAACATCCAAGTCTGAACCCATGCCTATATAAGCTTCAAGCCAATTCATTAGTGCAACTTCATCCCACTTTCCCAAAGGTAATGGCAAAATCCTTTCGCCACTATCCCCGGAATAAGCGATCAAAGCGCACCAGCGTTTCTGCTGCCTGGCAATCCAAGCAAGCGCCAAAGCCAAAGCTTTTGCAGCATGATTGCGATCCCCTTCTAAACTTCCGCTTTCGTCGACAACACAGATTAGGGGGCCTTTGCCAACTGGTTCAAAACTTTGAAACTCCCTGCACCAAAGCTCCCTTTCCACAAATTGACGCAATACATTTTGCTCAAGAACCGGATCCAGCAATGCAGCCAATTCCTGAGGCAGCATCCTGCCCAGATCGTTGTCAGCTTTCATGCCAAGCAGTTCATCAAAGCCCTGCTCCGTCTTCTGCCTTTGCTTCGCTTGCGCAAGCCTTCGGAACTTCCCTGCAAGATTGCAAATCTTGTGCAAAATTTTGCTCGAGCGCACCCTTTTGTAAATCGCACCAATTCTCTTGGCATCGTTACTTCCAGGTTGCCCTTTTCCAAAACCAAGCGCTGCTGCGGATTCATGAGCAAGCTCCACTTCCTCCCTAGCTTGCTCTAGCGCCTTTCCGATAGCTCGGAGATTGGAAAACTCGTTGTGATCTTTATCTTCAGACGAGGACTTTTTACTCTGAGCAACAAACTGTTCCGCGAGGGCAGTTGCTCCGACTTCGCTTACGCATGGTTGCATCTGGGTTGAGGCATGCAAACTTTGAAATTCATTGGTTTCCATGAGTTGCTGCAGGAACTTCAATCGGGACTCATCCACACAGGAAGCATTTAACTTGGGATCAGGTTCAAAAACTACCCCATGAAAATCCACCACCGCCTCTTTTGAAATATCCAAAGCCTGAAGCCGTTCACTTTCCTCCAAAAGCTGGGTTCCTCTTCGAAAACCCCAATCATCAACCTCCATAGCACAACGGGGCTTGATAGTTTCAGTTTCCATTTGCATGGAAGCTGCATCATCAAAATCCTTCAAGAAATCAGACTCTTCTTTCATAAGTAAATCTCCTTGGGTTAAATTGCCTCGATTGAGGCTAGCTTGATCTTTTTGATTTGCTCACGAACATGTTTTCTAGCTGTTGCAGCCTTAGGATGATTCCCAAGCGCGTGCAATTGTTTTTCAATTTCAGATAGCTTGGAAGCTGCAACTGCAGCCTGAGCTAGCTGTTTTAAATCTGTATTTTCACAAATCTGCTCTACCTCGATGAGAAGGGAATTCACTCTCATGCCTGTTGGATTTGCAACCTTCAAAACGATTTGCATCACTTTTTCTGGTTGCTCTAAAGGAGATTCCCAAAGGATCGAAGTAAGTATTTGTAAATGTTCAAGTTCGACTTGGTTTTTACCTTCCAGATAGCAGTAAGCTTGAACAGCTTTCACGCTTTTTGCTTGCCTGCGATCCCCAGGCGAAATTCCCTCCTTGGCAAGTTGCATGATGATCAATTGAAAAGCTTCTTTGGCATGCGCAGTCCAAGGGATTGCTGTACTCTCAATTTGGGCTGTTTCGATTTCCTCAGGACTGATCGTGGAAGTGAGCTTAACCTCGTTTGGTTGATTCCACCAAAGTCTCTCTTTGCCTGCTTTGGAAACAATGGGCAAAACTCGTTTGCGCATAAGGAATCTGTCAAATAATGCGCCTAGTTCCTTGCCACCATCTTGCTCATGCGGCCACTGGTTGGCAGCACCAACAAAAAGCTTTAATGGCACCTTGATTTTAGATCCATCACCCTGCTCGTAAACTCGCTCGTTTAGGATTTTCAAAAGCGTGTTTAGGATTCCAGAACTCGCATTGAAAATTTCATCGCCAAAGGCGATATTAGCGCAAGGGAGTTTCCCTTCGGTGATGCGAATGAATTTATCGTTCTTCAATCCATGAAGCGAAACAGGGCCGAAGATTTCCTCGGGCATACTGAATTTACTAAATAAAATTGAAAACTTGGTGCCTTGCATCCAGCTCAAGAGAGCATCGACAAGCATGCTTTTACCAGTGCCTGGCGGGCCGATTAGCAACGGGTTTTCTTTGCAGATCAGCGAACTCAAAAGGAGATCAATTTCTTGATCCCTCTCGACTAAAACATTTGATAGTTCCTCCCGGGTGCGATGAAATTTTTCCTGGATCGATTGATTCAAAACCACGGACTTAGACATAAAAGTCTCCTTAAAAAAGTGTGTAAATATTCTTCCGAATGGAAGTAACATGAAGAGGCGAAGCTGTTTTGCTATCGGGCGATAATTATGCTTTTCTTCAACAGATTATGACGCGCTTTTGGGCTGAATTAAGTGAGGGAATTTGTATTTAAGTGTGTTTTCTAAACTATGACTTAAAAATTTTTATAGTTTATCAGCGGAGCAAGGGCGGGCGGAAATAATGCCGGTGTCTTCGTCCCCCTTGCGGATACGGGGCCACTTCCGTGTTATTCCGTGGCGAATACTTTTAAGAATAAAACATTCACCGAGAAGACGCAGAGAGCGAAAAAAGAAATCGATTCCGGCGTTCCAACAATGAAGAGATGATTAAAGCTAACAAATGACTGCCAAATTGGCATTTGTTTTACACTGAAATAAACTTTTGACGATTAATTTACCGCTATTTTAATAAAAGAAAGCCGTTGAGGCTTAAAATCATCTCGAAATCTCACAATCTATTCGATTTTATCTGAACAAAAGGATTTACAGTTTCGTAAAGACTATTATATTTATGTTGGACAACCGACAAATATTGGCGAGGAGTAATGGGTTATTTAAATAAAATAGTTATGTAGGCCGATATAGGCCAAATAACTCGTTTAATTGCGTAATCCACACTTTTGAGAGTATATTTCCTGAATTTCCTTACTTCCAATTGGGGTTTTTAAAATGAATTACAAGTATTATTTTCGAAAGATATTTGCCAAGGTTTTTTCTTCTGCCAAAGCGAAACCTTCCAAGCCTAAGCTAAAGCTGCTTTCTCTAGAAGATAGGATAGTGCCTGCGGTGCCGTTTTCCCCGGCATATCCCTATGCGGTTTCCATTACAGCACCTGGCGGCAATTCTACCAGCAGCGCCAGTTTTACCGTAAACTTTAATCAACCGGTCATTGGGGTGGATGCTGCCGATTTTCAATTGGTAACAACCGGCACGGTGGCAGGGGGTACCATTACCGGGGTTAGCGGGTCGGGTTCCACCTATACCGTAAGTGTTACCGGAATAACGGGGAGTGGCTCTCTGGGTGTGAACCTGGTGGATTTACCCACCATCACAGCCTTACCTTCGTTTGCTGCTAAGCAAAACTATACCGTGGGGTCAAGCCCACGCTCGGTTACTTTGGGAGATGTGAACGGCGATGGCAGGCTGGATATGGTGGCCGCAAATCAATTTGGCAACAATGCCAGCGTGCTGCTGGGTAACGGGGATGGCACCTTCCAAGCCCAGCAAACCTTTGCCTCAGGGACACAGCCATATCTCCTCACATTGGGCGATGTGAACAATGATGGCAAGCTGGATATCGTTACCACGAATAATAATTCATCTTCCGTCAACGTGCTACTGGGTAACGGCAATGGTACCT
>JBEGQX010000078.1:0-9570 GCA_041180805.1 Planctomycetota bacterium | reverse complement strand
ACTCTTTTCAGGCGGATTAGCCGATAAATCCCAAAAGAATTATGATTGCCAAAATGCCAGGGCTTTTTTTGATGTTTGGTTACGTTCAGAAATCAAGGATCTGTGGTTTTGCTGGCACTTGGACGAAAATGCCACGCTTCCAGCATTTATTCAGGAGCATCTGGGGAAACTTAAAAAGCTTGCCATTTTCAGAAATTCAAACGCTAAGAAAAATCCTTTTTACCCGATGTTGGAAAGGATAACTCTTAGGTTGGATCGCCTGGCAAAAGTATGTTCCCAAAAAGGAGACTTGGGAAAATTTCAGGAAAGACTGCCCAGCCTTGTACGGTTGGGATTGGATTTGGGAATTCAAAAGAAACAATTTCTTAAAAAATTGGAGGCCGAGAGAGCAAGTTTATCCAACGATATTCGGCTTTCGGGTGGTTTTTCTCTCGAAAAGTCCAGACTGGAAATTGTTCCGTTTGGTTTGCCAGAAATCCTGGAAAGATTATTTCCCTTTCAGGGACCTTTGGATCCAAAACCAGCTAAATTTTGCAGGGAAACAATAGGAATTATTCGAAGTTCTGTGGCAACGGAAACTCGTAAGTTGAATCTTGGTATAGATTTAAATCTTTCTAAGGTTTTGGAGAACAAAGAAAGCAAAATTAAGAAGCTTGCTGTTTCCAAAATGGCCAAGACACCCTTTAAAAAGCTTTCCACTGATTTGGATTACACCAAATGGTGCGAGATGATGGCGTTAGCAAACGAAAAAGTGGTATGCAAAAACCCCAAGGATTGGGAATGGGTTGCTGAGTGTCCAAATGTTCACTGTTTGGTTTGGGATTAATTCCTTGTTTGTGCCCCTTGTCTAATTCATGCAAGATTTTAGAATAATTTTTTGCCCGTGGGCGAATATTAAGGTTTTTGAAAGTTTTAGGAGTTTTCTATGCCCCATACGCGCAGCGCCAAAAAGAACATGCGCAAATCCGAGAAGCGTAGGCTGCAAAATCGCGCCAAGCTTCGCGAAATCAAATTGCAGGTCAAGAATTTGCAGTCTTTGGAAAATGCTTCCAAAGAAGAATTGCAAAAGGAATACAATCTGGCAGCGAAAAAGTTGGATAAAGCCGGTGCCAAGAATGTTATTCACCCAAATAAGGCTGCCAGAATTAAAAGGCAGCTTGCAAAGCTTTTGAATAAGCCTGCTGCCAAAAAGTAATATCTTTTGAATTCTTTAAAAGCCTTTCCCGGAATCTTCGGGAAAGGCTTTTTTTATACAGCCTTCCGAAGTCGCATTCGATATTTTGGGCGAAATAAATTCGAGGCCTTGTTTCCGTCCTCTAAATTCCAAAGCCAAACAGTGAACGCTGGGACTAAAATTGGCCTGACAACAAAGGTGTCTAGTATGACACCAAAAGCCAATGCAAAACCAATTTGGAAAAGCGTATTCAATCCGGCCAGCATCAAGGTGGCGAAAGTGCCTGCCATGATGAGTCCACAGGATGTGATGGTTCCTCCGGTCATCGCCAATGCTTTTCTGGTTCCATCAATCGATCCGAGCAAGGCTCTTTCCTGGATCATTCGGGTTACAAGCAGAATGTTATAATCTTCACCCACTGCCACAAGAATAATGAACAAGAAGAAAGGAACCCGCCAATCAAGCTCACCTATGGGTCTACCATCATACCAGTGTGCCATCAAGGCTGTGGCGCCCAATGTTACCAGATAACTGAAAAGAACAGTCACAAGAAGGTATCCTGCCAGCCAGGGATTTCGAACCAGATAAAGCAGTATGAGGAAAATGCCGCCGATCACCAGACAGTTGATCCTGAAACGGTCGCTTTCAGTGACATTTGCCATGTCCTGCGCGGATACTGTCAACCCATAAAGCTCAGAATTTACAATCCGATTTTTGGAAACAGCCCAAGGGAGTTGCTCTCTCACCCAATATCGTAGGTTTTCCAGTATAGGCTGGCTTTGCGGATCAAAGGGGTCTGTTTTAAGAACAACTTCCATTCTTGTGACATACCGTAGCTTGTTTTTTTCCTTTTTTTCACGATTAACCAGTGTGGCAAGAAAATATTCCTTTGCCGTCCGCATGATCTGTTCGTCAACACCCTGTAGAACATTAACCCAGAACTTTTTGATCAATCCCTGAGGATCAGCGGTTAAAGCCTTAGGTTCCTTTAATGGTTCGCCAAGAGGTTGCGTAAGACTTCTTACTTCCGAAATTTGCGGTAGTTTTTGAAATCCCTGGCTTAGATGGCTGAGAATTCTTTTGCCTTCCGGGTTATCCCACGGACGGTTGGATTCTAAAAGAACAATAATCGGGCCAAGTTCACCGGGGCTGAAATGTTCCTGAATGGCGTTCATTCCAAGCACACTTTGTGATTTTCTTGAAAGTTCGCCTGTTGCCTTATAGCTCGGTATAACTTGCATACCATAATAAGCCAGTGGCGAGAGAACCAGAACCACCACCGCGATACATTGAAGCGGGTGGCGAACAATTATGTCTCCAAATTTAAACCAGGTTGCGAATTCCACCTCAGGGTCTTTTGGCTTAGGAATCTTGGCAGGCCAGAAAGCCAGTTTTCCGCTTATGCTTAAAAGCGCCGGGGCAAGGGTTAGGGAAGCTGCCAGCGCAACAATAAGGCTTAGGCCAATAGCGGGGCCACCACAGCGTACCTTTGCGAATTCCGCAAGTATCATAAGGCCCAACCCGCAAATGACTGTGCCAGCACTGGCAACGATGGCATGACCAACATGTTCCACAGCCGAGGCAATGGCTTCGCGTGGAATCATTCCCTTGGCAAGTTCTTCGCGATAACGACTGATTAAAAACAGGCAATAATCGGTTCCCGCCCCATATAGCATTACGATGGCAAAAATCTTGCTGATATTCATCAGGAAAAAGCCAGGAATCAGTGTGCATAAAGCCAGACATTCCAAGGCAATCCAAACCGCCATGACAATGGTTATTAGTGGAATAATAGCTAGCCCGGGAGCGCGGTACACAAATAGAAGGGTTACGATAACCAGTAATATGGTGGCGATTGTTGTGCTATCCAGACTGGAAGCCCCTGCGCTAACCAAGTCTCGGCCTATGGCGGCTATTCCGGTAGTTATAATTTCCAAAGGTTCATTAGGGTCAATTGGTAAGTTAGAACGAAAGACCTGCTCTGCGCGGTCCACCGAAACCCTGGTCTGGTTGGCCATGTAAGGGGTTGCCAAAAAAACTTGAACCAAAGAGCATCGTTCATCCTGACTTTTCAGCTTTTTGCCGATGACCGGTTCTTTTTCGTAAAGAATTTTCCCAATTTGAAGTTTCGGTTCTTCCTTTGCGAGTGCTCTTAGTGCACTTACAGCCTTGTCCAATTTAAGCGAGTCAGCAGCTTGAAGCGGGCCATCTTTTCTTTTCAGTAAAAAGACAACCTTGCTGGCAAAAATGTCATTTGGAAACGCTTCTTCCAGAAGTTTGTAGCCACGCACACTATCACAGCGCTGTGGAAGAAAACGTATATCGTCGTCTTGGGAATTTTTTTCCCACGAGGGTGCGAACGCAGTCGTTATAACGCCAAGGCAAATCCAAATGGCGCAAACGATCCAAGGGTGGTTGGCGGCTAGACGGCCAAGCCATCTGTACATGCTCGCGCTACTCCATTGCGGTGAGCAAATTCCGTATGGGTGAAAATCCTATTTCACTCCATTATTTAATCGGCATGATAAATTGCCGAGTTGAAGCAAAAAGAAACACAATTACGGCTACGGTCAAATAGGTTGGTTGGGCAAGATGCCATATCCATCTGGTTTCATTTTCTTCTTCATGTTCTTTCGCAAACCTTGCTTGGAAAAACAAGGCAGATTGAGGTAGTTGTATATCGGATGACTAAAGGCTTGGTGGTTTGGGGGCATTGGGCTCAGTTGGAAAAAATTGTTTTGCTTCGAAATTATGAAAAGAACGCACATAATCGATTAATAATGCATAATTTAATCTTAAGGTCTTTTCCCGGGGTAAGTTGATTTAAATCAGGCACAATGGTGGGTGAAGAAATGTTGAGTGGATCCAAATTGCGTGCAGAGGTCGAAAAGTACCTTTTGCAAGTTCAAATGCCTTCACAATACCTCGGCGGTGAGCATAACTCGGTTTTGAAAGACCATGACAAGCTTCGCGGTAAGATGTGTTTTGCGTTTCCGGATGCATACACCATTGGCACCAGCCACCATGGTTTGCAAGTTTTGTATTCCATTATTAACTCCAAGCCCGACCTTGCTTGTGAAAGAGCCTTTACACCTTGGACGGATTTTGAAAAAGTTCTCAGGGAACATTCTCTTCCGCTTTATAGTTTGGAATCTTTTACTCCACTGAAGAATTTTGACCTGGTTGGTTTTAGTCTTCAGTACGAGGTATGTTACACAAACATTCTTACCATGCTGGATTTGGGTGGTATTCCCCTACGCAGTAAAAATAGAACTATTGAGGATCCTCTGGTGATTGCTGGAGGACCTGGGGCTCAAAATCCGGAATTGCTTGCGCCTTTTGTCGATATTTTTGTGATCGGAGATGGCGAGGAAAGCCTGCCTTGGGTGTTGGAAAAGTGGCTGGAGCTTAAAGAACAGGGTGGCTTGGACCGCGCTGAAATGATCGCCAAAATCGCCAGTTCTGCCCCATGGGTCTATGCTCCCATGTTTTATGAACCAGAATATCATTCTGATGGAAGTCTGGTGGCAATGAACAGGACCAGGCCTGATGTTCCCAAGGAAATCTTAGCCTGCACCATCAGCAAAGACTTTGATGATTTTCCGCTCCCTAGAAAACCAATTGTTCCTTTTGTGAAAACTCCGCATGATCGGATTGCTTTGGAAATAATGCGTGGCTGCCCATGGCAGTGCAGATTTTGCCAAAGCACCGTGATTAAAAGGCCTTTGCGGGTTCGTTCTGTGGAGCACATTGTAAAAGCAGCCTTGGATTGTTATCACTCCACAGGCATGGATGAAATTAGCCTTCTAAGTTTAAGTTCAAGCGATTACCCATATTTTGAAGAACTTGTCAAACGAATGCATGAGGTGTTTCACCCGTTGGGGGTCAGTGTTTCGCTGCCAAGTTTACGTATCAATAATCAGTTACGAACGCTTCCAAAACTGATCAGGGGAATTCGCAGAAGCGGATTAACCCTTGCCCCTGAGGTGGCCCGCGATGACATGCGCGAGCAAATTCGGAAAAAAATCAAGAATGAGGATCTTTATGAAGGCTGTAGAGAGGCATTTCGTAATGGCTGGCAAAAGGTGAAGTTGTATTTTCTTTGCGGCCTGCCCGGGGAGCGCGCGGTTGATTTGGATGGTATTGTTGAAATGGCAGAAACCATTTCCAGAATTGGCAAGGAAGTCACTGGAAAGTATAAGGAAGTGACAGCTTCGGTTTCCAATTTTGTTCCCAAACCACACACCCCTTATCAATGGAATGGCATGCAGACCCGGGAATACCTCCAATGGGCTGGAAGATATTTGCGCAGCAAAGTTCGGCTTAAAACCGTAACCATCAAACATCATGATGTGGAAACGAGTTTACTTGAGGGAATCCTCACCCGTGGGGATCGAAGGGTCGCAGAAGCACTGGAAGAAGCTTGGAGAAGAGGTGCGCGACTTGACGGTTGGCGGGAATGCTTTAATTCGGAAATCTGGTGGAGTACTTTTCGCGATCTTGGGATTGACGTTGCATCCTATTCACAAAGAAACCGCAAGGTGGATGAGGTTTTGCCCTGGGATCATATTCAGGTGAAGAAAGGCCGCGAATTCCTTGAGAAGGAACAAAATAGAAGCCTTTTACAATTGGAAGTCATGTCCGGTGCGGTTTAGCTTTCACAATGCCCTTGATGGGTTAATCAATGATTTTGTTCAGGGGGTATTCCACAATTCCTCTGGCACCTGCGGAATTAAGCTGTGGGATAATATGCCTAACAATACTTTCATCAAGAATGGTGTTCACCGCAACCCAAGATGGGTCGGAAAGCGATGAGATCGTTGGTTTTTGCAGGGCAGGTAGCACCTTTAAAACCATTTCCAATTGATTTTTGGGTACGTTCATCATCAGGCCAACCTTGCCTTCGGCCGCCAAAGCGCCTTTAAGCATCAAAACCATATCATCCATCCGTTTTCGCTTCCATGGATCCTGATAAGCGGTCTTGTTGGAAATAAAGCGCGTTGTGCTTTGTAGTAATTCAGCAACCACTCTAAGGTTATTCGCTCGGAGAGAGCTACCTGTCTCGGTAACATCCACAATGGCGTCCACAAAACGAGGTGGCTTGACCTCTGTGGCCCCCCAGCTAAATTCCACATGGGCCTTAACCCCGTGGCTTGCGAGCCATCTGTTGGTGATATTTACAACTTCTGTGGCAATACGTTTGCCCTGAAGGTCAGATGGGCCTTTAATTTCTGAGTTTTCAGGAACAGCAAGCACCCACCTAACCGGGCGCTTGCTTACTTTGCTGAAAACAAGTTCGGTAAGGATTTCAACATCGGCCTCGCTTTCCTGAATCCAGTCGAACCCAGTAAGGCCGCAGTCCAAGGATCCATTTTCAACATAACGGGCCATTTCCTGTGCGCGTATAAGTGTGCAATGAATTTCAGGATCATCGATGGTTGGATAATAACTACGGCTTTGAAAAGTAAGCTTGTAGCCAGCTTTGCGAAATAATTCGCCCGTGGCTTCTTGCAGACTACCGGCAGGGATTCCAAGTCTGAGGATGTTGGCATTACTCATTTTTTGTACACCTTCGAAGGATCAAAAATCCTTTCCCCAATAACTTCTAATTCTGTGCCATTTAATTTCCGGAAAAAACAGGATTGATAGCCTTCATGGCAAGCGGCGGATCCAATCTGATCCACTTTAAGAAGTACCGTGTCCGCATCACAATCAATAAACAATTCTCTTACTATTTGAAAATTGCCACTTTCCTCACCCTTGCGCCATAGTTTGTTGCGGCTTCTGCTGAAATACACAGCTTTTCCAGTTTTTCTGGTTTCTTCAAATGCTTCCTGGTTCATCCAAGCCATCATGAGAACCGTGCCTGTTTTGGCATCTTGTGCTATCGCTGGAATCAGGCCACCACTTTTTGCGAAATCCAACATCTTTTCACCGTTGGTTAATAACTGAGCAAACTATGGCAGGGGTAGCCATCCAGCTTCTTCCTGCCATCTAGGAAGGATAATTCTATTAAAAATGCGCATGAAAACACGGATCCTCCAGCCTTTTCCACCAGCTTACATGCGGCTTTCATGGTGCCACCCGTTGCTAGAACATCATCCAGTAAGAGGATGGAATCCCCGGGCTTAATGGAATCAGTGTGCATATGCAATTCGGCACTTCCGTACTCAAGATCATATTTAAGGGAATGGGTGTGATAAGGCAGTTTTCCCGGCTTGCGCAGTAGAATTAGGGGTTTTTTCAGCGCCAATGCCAGCGGACCGGCAAAAATAAATCCTCTTGCCTCTGCTGCGGCTATTCCGTCAATTTTTTTATCCTTGAAGACTTTTGCCAGTTGATCGATAGATTCTTGAAATGCATGGGGATTGGATAATAATGGCGTGATATCCTTGAACAGAATTCCCGGCTTTGGAAAATCCGCGACATCGCGAATGTATTTTTGCAACAGCGTCATGGTTTATATCTCCAAGTGGCTTTCATTCCCCAAGAGTTCTTCTTATGACCTATAGTTTACGAAAGGCAACCGTCAAAGACGCACCTTCCATAGCATTTATGAATGTTTCACTCGCAAGGGAAAGTGAAAACAAGGAGTTGGACTTAGCATTGGTGAATAAGGGTGTCGTTGCTTTATTAGGGGATGCCAACAAAGGTTGGTATTTGCTGGCATGTGAAGGTGATAATTTAATTGGTCAATTGATGATTACTTACGAGTGGAGTGACTGGCGAAACGGTTGGTTTTGGTGGATTCAAAGCGTGTATGTTCTTCCGGGAAGAAGAGGAAGGGGCGTATTCAAATCCCTATACAAGGAAGTTTGTTCCATCGCTAAAAGTGAGGAAAATGTTGTTGGTATTCGGCTTTATGTTGAAGAACATAATCTAAATGCAAAAAAGGTTTATGAATCTATGGGTATGAAACCTGCGGGCTACGAAGTGCTGGAGATGATTTTTTAGGGGGTTATTCTAATAAACGTTGAAAAAGAAAATCAAGAATCCATTCAAAAGAGAAGTGTCTTTTGGGCTAGAATCTGCCTGCTCACGGCTTCAATTCTTTGGAGTCTGAGTGGATTTTTTACCAGATTGTTGCAAGCCGAAGGCGATGAGACCTCATTGCATCCTTTGCAAATGGCTTGTTACAGGGTGTTGTTTGCAGCGGCAGGAATGATTTTCTTTTTAAGACCCTCTCAGGTTTGCTTTCGAAAACCCATGGTGCCAACGGTAATCAGCTTTGCAATAATGAATGCTTTGTTTGTTTCCGCATTGGCCTTGGGTTCGGCTGCCAACGCAATTTTGCTGCAATACACATCACTTATTTGGTTTGTTTTGTTTTCTGTGCTGATTCTTAAAGAAAAACTGGACCCAAAGGGTTTACAGTCGTTGGTTCCAGGGATGTTGGGAATTGTGGTTCTGGTGATTGGGGGTTGGCATAAAGGTGAATTTTCGGTCATGTTAATCGCTCTGGGTAGCGGAGTTACTTATGCCGGGGTAATCGTAGGTATAAGATCTATGAAAGATGTTGCCCCTCCATGGATCACCTTCCTAAATCATGGTTTTTCCGGAATGGTATTGTTGCCTTTTGTTATTTCGATGCCAACTCCAAGTTCAAGGGAGTGGTGCATTCTTTTTCTTTTTGGTTTCCTTCAGATGGGTTTGCCTTATTTGCTCACCGCAAGAGGGCTGAAAGTTTTAAGCCCACAAGAGGCGGGCATATTAACTTTATTGGAACCATTGCTGAATCCATTGTGGGCTTACTGTATTTCCCCTGAGAAAGAAACTTGGAATCTTTCGACTTTTGTGGGGGGCGGATTGTTATTATCCGCATTACTGTGGCGCTATTTGCCATCTTTTCGGAAAAACTAATGGCTTTGAAGGGTGAATTCTTTTAGCCTTGAAAGAAGTAAGTTTAACTGAATCATTGCTCGAGAAAGGATCGTAAAGATGATGAAAAGATTCTGGGCTGGGTTGGCTATTGGTGTTGTCCTTGCCGCATTTGTGATTTGCGGAAGCGCGGAAGCACAATCTGAAAAGTGGGTGGCCCTGTTTAATGGCAAAGACCTGACCGGATGGAAGACCCATCCCGACGACAAAGCCAAATGGGAAGTCAAAGATGGCGTAATTGTGGGCACTGGTCCTGCCGGTCACCTTTTTAGTGAACGGGGCGATTACAAAAATTTCAAATACCGTGTGGAAGTTTCGATTAGTGACAAGGGAAATAGTGGCCAATATTTTCGAACCAAGTTTGCCAAGGGTTTCCCCCCCGGATTGGAAGCCCAGATTAATAGTACCCATGGTGATAAAGTTAGGACTGGTTCACTTTATGGGGTAAAAGATTGTTTGATTTATGATCAGCTTGTTCCACCTGACACTTGGTTTGTTCAGGAAGTTACAGCTATTGG
>JBEGQX010000077.1:0-2581 GCA_041180805.1 Planctomycetota bacterium | reverse complement strand
AAGTAAACATTCACTATGCCTACCCGCTTTTAGTTGGTCCCAAGGGAAATTCCGCCCTGGCTCTTCATGTGGAGGATCACGAAACTGCCGTTTCCACCTTGGAAAAGAAAAACTTTGTTCTATACACTGAAAAAGATCTTGAATACGACGAGGATGATCTTTAATCACCGTTGCATTAACTCAATTTCAACTCCCAGCAACTGATCCATCAAATCCATCGCGCTTGGCCGATTCTCGAAATCAAAAGCCAGCATGGATTCCACAATTTCGACCAAGCAGGGATTAAAGTCACCCAGCTTACTTCCAAGGCGCGCCAGCGGATCACTTTGATGTCTCGCCAATGTTTGGGAAATACCACCTCTGGGAAATGGCATTTCACCTGTCAAAAGCTCATAAATCAAGACACCAAGACTGAAAACATCATTAGCTTTGGAAACAACTGGCGCATCCCCACATAATTCCGGAGCCATGTAATTGGGAGTACCCAGAAGGATTTTCGCATCCACAGGGTTGGAGTTTCGCAAATTCCTTGAAAAGGCAAAATCCACCAAACCAATCTCGCCAGTGCTGCTTATCAAAATGTTTTCAGGTTTTATATCTCCGTGAGTAAAGCCCTTTTCATGCAGGTAAGCAAGAATGGAAAGAACCTGTCGGACAATCGAAACCGTCTTTAATTCTGAAAAACTATAAAGCACTGAAAGTTCTTTTCGAAGGTCACGGCCTTCCAAAACACTGGCCACAAAAAATGGAAGTTTTTGATCAATTCCATCAAACAAAAGCCGCGGAATACCATGAACCTGAACCATGGATAGCAAATCGATCTCGCGTTGCAAAAACCCAACTCCCTGAGCAGGGTAGGGAAAATCAGGCTTAAGAACCTTGAGTATCCCAGCTTCTGCCAGTCTTTTCGCAAACACCCTGAACACCGAAGTGACCGGACCCTCACCAAGAAAACTATCCAGGTAATAATCAGGAAAAAGTTCGGGCTTCCATTCCATAAAGTGGGATTCCTAGGACCTTGCTATTTTTTCATGCATGGATTTGCAAACTTCATCTGGAACGAATTTGGAAAGATCCCCACCGAGCGTGGCAATCTGCTTAAGAAGGGAACTGCTCAAGTGGGAGTAAATATCCTTTGCAAGAAGAAATACTGTTTCGATTTCAGGATCCAATGCCATGTTCGCCAAGGACATGGTAAATTCATAATCCATATCGCTGGTGGTTCGCATTCCTCGAAGAATCACCCTGGCACCAGATTCCTTGACAAAATGAACCACAAGGTTTTTAAACTCCAACACCCTTACATTTTTAAGGTGTGAAGTTGCTTTACGAACCATTGCAACTCTTTCCTCAAGGGAAAACATGGGGCTTTTGTCAGGATTTATTCCCACGCCTATCAGCAGTTCATCAAAAACCCTGGATCCCCTCTCGATGATGTCCAAATGGCCATAATGAATAGGGTCAAATGTCCCAGGATAAATAGCCAAACCTGAACCAGTTTTATTTCCCATGCTTTCACCCGATTATGCCGGCCATACTGTTACTATTTGATAATTAGCCACAAAAGGTTATAAGTTAGAACTGTAGCAAGAAACAGTTTTGAGCCATATATGCTTTCACCTTATCAGAGCAGCCAATTTGATCTTAACTTTACCTTGTTGGGTGTTCCAATAAGAATCCAGCCCATGTTCTGGCTAGTGACAATACTACTTGGATGGGATTATTTCAGCCAGACCAATGATTTATCCATTTTAGGCCTTTGGGTAATGGCGGTTTTTATTTCCATTATTATTCATGAATTTGGCCATGTTTTCATGGGAAAGCTTTTTGGCACCGAAAGTTTTGTGATTTTGCATGGATTTGGCGGGTTAGCCGTGGGAGCCACTGAGATTCCGAGTAAATGGAAACGAATTTTAATCACAGCGGCAGGTCCGGTCGCACAATTATTTTTCTGGCTTTTGCTTCGATTTATTATCTCTAATTTATTTTCTTTGGATCCAACCAAGGAAAGCCACATTAAATTCTACTATTGGATTTCGATGCTGCTGGTGATCAATTTATACTGGCCAATCCTTAATTTAATCCCCGTATTCCCCCTTGATGGCGGGCAAATACTTAAGGACGCTCTTGGTATGATACGCCCCGGTAGTGAAAAACTGGCATTCCAACTTTCGACCCTGGCAGCTATCGGAGCCATTATCTACTTTGCAAAAACGCAACAGTTTTATCTAGTTTTCCTTTTTGTTCTACTTGCCATGCAAAGCTACGAAATGCAAAAAGGTAACTGATTTTAATTTGCCGAGAATTGTTTCAACTTTTTAAATATGTCTTGAACACTTATATTTTCCGTACGATCAACAGCCAGAACATTCGCGATGGTGCCTTCCGGGGTAAAAATTCCGGAAGACTGTGCACCCGTTCGAATCGTTCCCACAACTGTTTTCCCGGCAATTAACTCAAAGAAGTTAATTGCCTTTGCGTCTTTGCCAGACAAATTCACAGGTGCTATAGAAACAGGGCTATCACACACAGCAATTTTGTCTGACCATAGAACTAGAGGTTCGTGTGAACCATGCGAGTA
>JBEGQX010000076.1:0-5469 GCA_041180805.1 Planctomycetota bacterium | reverse complement strand
ATCCGGGCCGTGTGAAACTTGGTGTCAACCTGCGCGAACAGCTTGGCCCCCCCTTGGCCCCCAATGGCAAATATGAACTACGCATCACCCAAGCCATGCTGGACGCATCAGGCAATCCGCTTTCCAAAATGTTTGTCAAGCAATTCCGCGCCTCTGAAGAACGGCGTGCAAGAATCGAAGTTGCCCAATGGAAGCTGGAACCGCCAACCGGCGCAAGCCGTGAACCCCTGAAGCTGCATTTTCCCTGCCCGATGGATCCCTTTTTGCTGGCAAGGGAATTATCCGTGGTGGATGCAGGGGGAAAAAAGCTTCCGGGCACTGTGGAAGTGCCTCTGGGGGAACAATCGTGGTGGTTTATTCCGGAAAAACCCTGGCTGCAGCAGGAGTATCAGTTGCAGGTTGGAGCCGAGGTTGCCGACCTTTCCGGCAACACCATATCACGGCCCTTCGAGGTCGACCTCGAGGCCCTTGCTCCTGTGGGCAAGCCACAAGTCCTGCGTTTCACTCCGGGTGTTATCAGACCGTAACTGTGCTGGCCATGCTGGCAAGCATCATGAACTTGTCCCGCAGGGTTTCAACCTGTTCGTCTGTCAGCCTGCGTAGCGGCGTACGCACAGGGCCGCATTCCACTCCAAGAGCACCCATCATAGCCTTGGAAGATGCTATTCCACCATGCTCGTTCATCAGCCTTACCAGTGCAACGCTGCGCTGCTGCATGCCTTGTGCCAATGCAAGGTTTCCATTGGTTACCGCGGCCATCATTTCCAGGTACCAATTTGCAGCAAGGTTGTAGGTGCTGCCCACAGCACCACGCACACCCATGGCCAGCGCACCCAGAAGCATTTCATCGCATCCAAATAGTACCTCAAACCGGCTGTTTTCCCCCGTCCGGCATGCTAGCAAATCGGCTAAATCCGGATTGGAATATTTCACACCCACCAGGTTGGGTATTTTACCGGAAGCAATCTTCAGAAAGGGAGCCACAGGTTGGCTGTAACCGCTGAACACCGGGATATGGTAGTGATAAAAAGGCAAATCGGGTGCTCCGCTGGCAACCTCGGCCTGGTATTCCACCAACTCTTGGTTGCTGGCAGGTTTGAAAAAGCAGGGCGCACTGGCACTAAAGGCATCTGCGCCGATCTTTTGTGCATGCCGGGCCAGCTCCGCAGATTCCCGGGCGCTATTGGTTCCAACATGTACATTCAACACCAGGCGGCCTGCGTTTGCAGATACCCAGGCCTCTGCTAGCTGCTTCCTTTCCTGGATGGTAAGCGACTGGCATTCCCCGGTGGTTCCGCAGACAAACGCCCCACGCACGCCAGTTTTTACAAGGTGATCTGCCTGAAGATGCACCTGGTCGAAATGAATATCACCGTTTTCCTTCATGGGGGTGTGCGGTGCAGCCATCAGGCCCTGGAACGGTTTTTGAAAATGCATCAGAAGATTCCCTCGAAAGTTATTCATCCAATTGACCTGAAAAACTGCCATCCCTCAAGGTGGGTTTGGCTGTCCATGGCTTCGGTGGAAGCGAATGGCCGTTACATTCGTTACAACAGTCAGGGAAGAGACTTTTGGCTGTATTCTGTGAAGCCAGATGGAATCACCAGGCAGAGGTACACTGTTTTGGTAGGCAAGCACACAATCGGTGTGGACGCCTAACATAAGCCTCTACCCAACTTGCAAATGAGTACAGGTCATTACTTAATGCAATAAAGGAATTTATCTGATCGAATGAGCAACCTGTTTTCAAAGGGAACTGGGCAGCCATTGAAAATGCTCCTATCTGAAAGATCGTTAGTGGAGAGCTGTTCAAATTTTGGCTTGGCAGGAATAACAAATGTTTTTCCTTCCCTAGTAAGATAATAAAGATTGCCATGGGCAAGCAGTGCAGAGGCGTAGAACTGACCCGCGCGGGGAAGTCGTTCCTCGTAAACAATTTGCCCGGAGTCGGCTTTCGCACAATAGGCAATGCCCTGCTGCTCGTGGGTCCAGTACAGGTGGCCTTTGAAAATCACGGGTGAGGCAACATTAGAGCCCTTGTTGCTTGTCCACAGGCGGTGCGTCGCTGTGACATCCCCTGTGCCGCCCGCCTTGACTGCAAGGCCCGCCACCCCAGATCTTCCCCCCAGACAGTAAACTACGTCATTCTCATGCACGAGGCTGGGTACCATGTACCAGGTTATATCCGTCTTGCATGACCATAATTCCTTTCCAGTGTCAGGGTCAAAACCCAGGATTTTGCCCTGAATGGCCAGAACCAGTTCCATGCGGCCGGTTGAAGTTTTCATAAGGATGGGCGTATTCCAAGATTCCCGGATACCCTTGGCGCTCCATTCCTGTTTCCCGGTTTTACGATTCAGTGCCACCAGGGTTTCGCTTTCCACGCTGGCATTGATGATCACCAGATCCTTGTAGAGAACCGGGGAAGCAGCACTGCCCCACCCATGAGTGCGGGTTCCGACTTCTGCTTGCCAGAGTTCCCTGCCTGAATGATCGAAAGCTAAAACACCCGATTTGCCAAAAAAGGCATATACACCATCCTTGTCGGCGGCGGGAGTGCTTGCAGCGAAGCCATGATCCCTGATCTTGTCCTGCTCCGGAAGTTTGGCTTGAAGGTCTTTTTTCCAGAGAATGGATCCATCCTCTGGGCGGATTGCCAGTAGGTGCCGCTTGAGATTTTGCTGAGAACCACCCTGCTGGCCTGGAATAAAAAATCCGGTGTAGCAGGTTATGTAGATGCGGTCATTCCAGACAATGGGGCTGGATGCCCCAGGGCCGGGCAGGGGTGTTTTCCAGGCAATGTTTTCAGATTGGCCCCACTGGGAAGGTGTTTTGCCTTTGGCATAAATCCCCTGGCCATTTGGGCCGCGAAAATTGACCCACTGCTCTTCTGCCGGCACGCCATGGCAAAGGATTATCAAAGAGGAAAGAACCAAAAGTTTACTGTATACCGCCATGATAGCCTCTTTTCAAATAACCACTGGAAAGTATGGGTAATTTCTTTTCAAAGGTTAAAATTATTTGCCGCGCGCTGCGCATTATCCACCTGCGTGAGCCGACCCGCAAGAATATGTTGGAAGATTTGGTGTTCCCGGGTATTCAGACCCTAACTTGAAATACATACATCATTCAGGTATGCGGTTTTTACTGGGAACAGAAGGTTTGCAGGGTTATTCTAAATCCATCATTCAAATGGGAGATATGCAACATGGATCGTAGAAGTTTTGTTTCCAAGGCGGCGATGGCAGGCGTGGCAATGGGGATACCAGCAGTTGGCATTGCCCAAACCAAAAAACCGGCTCTAAAAATTGCAGTGAAGTATGGGATGATTAGTGCGGGTAGCACCCCATTTGAAAAGCTGCAGCTTGCCAAGAAGCTTGGCATAGAGGGTGTGGAAGTGGACAGCCCCAGCGGTCTGGATAAAGAGGCTGCAAAAAAAGCCGCCGCGGAAACGGGTGTGAAGATTCATGGGGTGATAGATTCAGTGCATTGGCGCGACACGCTTTCAAGCCCGGATGCGGCAGTGCGGGAAAAGGGGCTGAAGGCACTGGTGGGTGCAATAGAGGATGCGAAGTTTTTCGGAGCGGACACGGTGCTGCTGGTGCCGGGGGTTGCTCGTAACGGGGTGACTTATGAGCAGTGCTATGAACGATCCCAGGCCGAGGTGAAAAAGGCCCTGCCCATGGCCGAGAAGCACAACATAAAGATTTGCATAGAGACCGTCTGGAACGACTTCATTACCAAGCCGGAACAGTTGGTTTCCTACATAGATGACTTCAAGAGCCCGTTTGTTGCGGCTTATTTTGATTGCTCCAACATGATCAAGTACGGGGTCAGCAGCGCGGACTGGATTCGCAAGCTGGGCAAGAGGCTGGCCAAGTTCGATTTCAAGGGTTACAGCAAGAGCAAGCAATGGTGTGCCATTGGTGAAGGGGATGAGGATTGGCCAGAAGTCCTGAAGGCGCTTGGCGAGGTGGGCTATAATGGCTGGGCCACCTCGGAAGTGCGCGGAGGAGGCGAGAAAGAACTGGCCGATGTGGTAGCGCGCATGCGAAAAGTGCTGGAGCTTCCCAAGGCATAAATGGTGATGTTTAAATAATAAACAGGGTTTTTGTAACCGCGAAGAAAGCAAGGATAATCCATGTCGAATGCGATTCAAACGAAGATGTACATTGATGGAAAGTGGTGCGATGCGTTGGATGGCAAGACCCATGCGGTGGTAAACCCTGCAACCGAGGAAGTGCTATGGAGCGTGGCTTACGGTGGCAGGGCGGAAACCAAGCTGGCGCTGGAAGCTGCCGCTAGGGCGATGCCGGGCTGGCAGAAACAAACTTCCTGGGATCGTGCCAAGGTTTTGAAACGGACAGCCGACCTGATGAGGGATCGCGCCGACCAGATTTCCAAGACCATGACTATGGAACAGGGCAAACCGGTGCTGGAGGCCAAGGCCGAGGTGATGCACAGTGCCGACACCTTTGAATGGTTTGCCGAGGAAGGCAAACGCGCTTACGGTCAGGTCATTCCCAATTCGGTTCCAGGCAAAAGGCACATTACCCTCAAACATCCGGTGGGGGTGGTGGCGGCCATCAGCCCGTGGAATTTTCCCATCACGCTTGCCATTCGCAAGCTGGCACCAGCCCTTGCGGTGGGTTGCACTGTTGTCAGCAGGCCCGCCAGCCAGACCCCCCGTTCCCTGATCATGGTGTATGAATGTCTGGTGGATGCCGGTCTTCCCGCAGGCGTGGCCAACCTGGTGATTGGCCCGGGGCAGGAGATGGCGGACGAGTTTCTTTCCAACCGCATTTGCAAGAAGATCAGCTTCACCGGTTCCACCGAGGTGGGCAAGCAGTTGCTTCGTGGCAGCGCAGACCAGGTGAAGCGGATGAGCCTTGAACTGGGCGGCCATGCGCCGTTCATCATTTTCCCGGATGCCGACCCCGAGGTTGCAGCCAAGCTGGCTGTGACAGGCAAGTTCCGCAACAACGGCCAGGTGTGCATTTCCCCCAGCAGGTTCTTTGTGCACCAGGATATCCAGAAGAAATTCACCGAGGCATCGGTAGAATTTGCGAAGGCATTGAAAATGGGCAATGGTTTGGATGCCGGTGTGGAAGTGGGCCCCATGTTTGAAAAGAAGGCGCTGGTGCATACCCAGGGCCTGGTGGAGGATGCCCGTGGAAAGGGTGCCAGCATTCTTACAGGTGGCAAAAAATCTGACCGGTTCGACAAGGGTTATTTCTTTGAACCGACGGTGATCACCGGCCTGAAGGCGGATTGCCGCATTCTTACCGAGGAACCATTTGCCCCGGTGATGCCGGTGATGGATTTCGGGAAGATAGATGATGTGATTGCCGCTGCTAACAACACGCCTTACGGTCTGGCCGCATATGTCTTTACCAACGACCTTACGGTATCACTGAAAATGGCCGAGGGACTGGAAGCTGGCATCATCGGGGTGAACGACCCTGTGCC
>JBEGQX010000075.1:0-4830 GCA_041180805.1 Planctomycetota bacterium | reverse complement strand
CCCTGCAAACCAAAACGACCAAGAAGGTCGCGCATTTCCTGCTCGGTAATATCAGGATCATTTTCAGGCCACGAGGCACGAAGCACTTCCAAGGCGGGGTTGAGGTTGCGCAGGTGCTGGTCGTAGTAACCGAACTGGACCTGATGCCCGAGCTTAACGGTTCCAGAATCGGGCTTTTGATTTCCCAGAAGCATGGAAAGCAGGGTGCTTTTACCGCAGCCATTGGGTCCGTAAATGCCCAGTTTTTTGCCGCGCTGCAACTGAAAAGAAAGCTTCTGGAACAGGGGTTTGTCAAACTTCTTGGAAACCTCGGATACCTCCAGCACCAGGTCACCCGTCCGCTTCACTTCGCCAAAGTGCATTCGGGGCGATTCCAGCAGCACCGGACGCTTCAGCCTTTCCACCCGGTCGAGAATCTTCTGCCTGCCCTGTGCCTGGCGCGCCATCTGGCCCGCAGAGTTTCGGCGAATGTATTCTTCCTGCTTTTCAATATGCTCGCGCTGTGCTTCGTAGGCCTTTAGCGCGGCTTCGTACCGTTCCCGGCGTAATCGCCAGTACTGCTGAAAATTACCTGGATAGTCATTGAGCTGCTTTCCCGCCATCTCCATGATGCGATTCACAACACGGTCCAGAAAGCACCGGTCATGGCTGACGATGAGCATCGCCTGTTTCTGGCGAACCAGGTATTCCTCGAGCCATTTGACGGTCCCAACATCCAGATGATTGCTCGGTTCATCCAGCAGCATCACATCGGGTGAACTAAGAAGCAGCTTTGCCAACATAAGCCGGCCAATCTGCCCTCCGGAAAATTGATCCACGGGCTTGTCATATTCCGCACGGGTGAAGCCCAGACCATCCAGCACTTCCTCGATCCGGTGATCCACAGTGTAGGCATCATTCTGGTGCAGCGCTTCATTCAGACGGTCATAACGGGCCGAAAGGCTGGCATGAAGGTTTTCATCCCGGCACTGGGCAAGTTCATCAGCCACACGGACCAGTTCTGCCTGCAATGCCAGAAATTCATCCAGCCCCGATCTGGCTTCTTCAAAAAGGGTGCGACCCTTTTGAAATTCAGCATGCTGCCTCAACAGGGCCACTCTGGCCCCGGCATGCAACCGCACAACACCGGTATCCGGCTGATCCAATCCTACCAGTAGTTTCATCAAGGTGGATTTGCCTGCGCCGTTTGGGCCCACCAAGCCCACGCGGTCACCCGCACGCAGTTCGAAGCCGATTCCCTCGAACAGTGGGTCTCCGGAAAAAGCCCGTGACAAATCTTCGCAGCTTAGTAATAGCATTCATCACCCGGTGTGCCGGTAGAAAGGCCAAAGTTGCCTTTATTCTACCTTACACCATTATGGCTACGAATTGATCATGCCGGGGTAAACATCATCTGAACCAATAGGGGTTTCTCAATCCCACATAGTTGGGATAAACCCCATAGGCATATACCGGCGGGTTCCAGATCGGGGTCAGAGGCACAACCACGGGAACAGGGGCTACAGCGACTACGGGCACCACAGGCTGATACACCACCGGGTAATAAGGGTAAATTCGGCGGGGGTAGGGGTAATACCACGAAAAAGTCTGCGGGTAACCATTATTGTAGGAAAGGGTGAAGCTTCCCCGGGTGCCAAACGCATTGGTGCCAAAACTGGAGGTATACCACGAGGAACCATAAGGCGTGTAAAAGGATTGGTAAGAGCCATAAAACTGGGCTTTCGCGCTGCTTTGCAGCAATCCCGCCACTAGGAAAGCCAATATTATCTTCCACATGTCTAAATCCCCTGATGCCTATCCCTGTAAGAACATAACGATTCCAACGATTATTCTTGCGTTCGGAATGCCATTTTTTTTCACCTCTTTCCTTTTCCTCCGTAGGATGATTGGGATTATCCTTTGGGGAACTTTTATGCATTCCAATCAGCCTTCCCTGCAACGGGTGCTCGGGCCCATTATGGCAATTGCCATGGTGGTTGGAACGACCATCGGTTCGGGTGTTTTCAAGAAGGCATTTGCGCTTTCGCAGGAAACCCCATTCTTTGCCATCATTCTCATGCTTTGGATTGGTGGTGGAATCTTCACCTTTCTTGGTGCATTAACCTACGCCGAGGTGGTTTCGTTATTCCCCAAGGCTGGTGGAAACTTCACCATCCTGAAAGAGGCATATGGCCCCATGTGGGGGTTCCTCTGGGGTTGGGTGGATTTTGTGATGATACGCTCCGCCTCGCTGGCAGCTTTGGCAAGCATTTTTGCAGATTCGTTTTTCGACATCTTTCGGATTGGAATTCCCCTTTGGGGAAAACTGGTCTTTACCATCTCGGTGCTGGTGGTGATGGCATACGTCAATGTGCGTGGCACCAGGCTTAGCGCCTCGTTGCAGGTGTTCATAACCTCGGTAAAAGTGGCTTCGCTGCTGATGATCGCATGCATACCCCTGTACTTCCTGGTGTTTCCCGTGGAGCCCAACCCTGTCAGCAAAACCAACCTGACACCTGTGTGGCCGGGTGAAGAGGGTGTTACCTTCAGCCAGTTGTTCAGCGCGTTTCTTGCCATCCTGTGGGCGTACCATGGCTGGGGTAACATTGCCCCTGTTTCCGAGGAAGTTCGCGACCCGCAGCGCAACATTCCGCTGGCGCTGCTTGGTGGCGTTGGCCTGGTAACCCTTCTATATGTCAGCGTGAACACCGCCTACCATCTGGTAATGCCCATGGATTCGATCCGGAATCTTCCTGCTGGTTCCACGGTGGCAACCGAAGCCCTGCGGATATCGTTTGGAAGTGCGGGGGCATTATTTGCATCCGCCGCCATCATGATTTCGGTATTTGGTTCATTGCACGGGAACCTGATGGCCGGACCCCGGCTCCTCTACGCCATGGGTCAGGAAAGAATGGCCCCGGTTGCACTGCAAAACCTGCACCCTGTTTATAACACCCCCGCGCTAGCCATCACCGTGCTGGCCATCTGGTCTTCCTCGCTGGTGGTTCTGGGCGGGCTTGCAAACTCGCTGGGATTTGGACTTTCGCTATTTGACCTGCTGACAGATTTTGCCATGTTCGGTTCCGTGATCTTTGAAACCATGGCGATCCTAAGCATCTTTGTTTTCCGAAGAATTCGCGCGGATGCCGATCGTCCCTATCGCTGCTGGGGGTACCCTTTCACCCCCATCTTGTACGCGGTGATTCCCGCATGTGTGCTGGGCAACATGTTCTTCGCAAGTCATATGGTCAATGGACAAAAGGTGTACACACATCACACCGAGCTTTATGCCGGGCTGGTTTTTCTTTCAATTGGGACATTGGTTTACTGGTTGATCATACGGCCGATGTCGCGCAAGCCGTTATCATGATTCCTTCGAATCACTTTTTTCATTCAGGGAATTAACCTGCTCGCTAACCTGCTCGACGGTTAGAACCCTGCGGCTGACCTTGTAGAGGCCCTCTGCAAGCTGGGCAATCGCGGAATGCGAAACCTGCACCCGCTGTACCTCATTTTCCAGTCGGATCAGCCATTCGGGAATATCCCTGCCCACACCCACCGGCTTGGCACCGATGGCTTCCAGTTCCTCGATAAAGGAACGGAACGCCTTGGGCACACCTTTCTTTTTGGCTTCGCCCATGGCAGGTTCCACCAGGGCACATAACCGGTCTGCCGCCAGGTTGCCAACGAAACCACTTTCGATCCGGTCGCGCACCGAGGTGATCTTCACCCCGGTTTCTTTCTCCACCTGTTCCAGCAGGTTAAGACAACCGCCCGCATCCTCGCGGGTCAACTGTAGAATGTGATCGGCCCATTTTCTTGCCGCCTTGGATCGCTTCATGCGGGCAAGCATCTCATGTGCCAGCATGCGTGGCTTCAACAACCAGGCTTTGCGTTCATAGATGGCCTTCACCCTCAGGAAGGAAAGAAACACATGCAGCATGTTGCCATAATCCGAGAAGGTGCAGGTGGTGTTGTAATCCTTGAATTCCTGATAATTCTCGCTGACGGTCATGATAATGCCGGCGAGCAGCCGCGAGGCATCCTTCATGGTGATCTTTTCACCAAGATCCTCCGCCAGCTTCACGGGGTGCAGGGGATCAGGGTTACGGGTAAGCTCTTCCAGGTAATGTTCCACCCCCAAATGCAACACGCCCCGCAGATTGGCCAGGGTCATGAACCGGGCATGGAAAATATCCTTGCCGTAGTTCTGGATGAATTCCCTGACCTCACTAAAGGCTTCCTGGTGGATCATGCCTTCGGCGGTGGAAATCTGGCCGGTCCAGCTATGTTCGATCCAAGGCTTCTCAAATGCGGAACAGACCTTTTCCAACTGATCAATCACCACATCATCTGGGTCGTCCACGGCGGTTTCGATCACTGTTTCAATCACCGAGCGGAAGGCGAGGTGAAAATGACGGTTAAATTCTGAAATACCCCGACCCTCGAGCGACTTGGTTACTTCCAAGTTTCTGGCAAGATGCACCAGATCCAGCGTCTCACGAATCAGCCCCAGACGGGGCAGGTTTACAAGGATAAAATCAATCGCATTCTGGGCCATGCGAACCCGGGAAATCGCCCGGGGATTCCCGCCCTGCGACAGGGGAACATAGATGAGGTTTTCCTTGGAAAACTCGGCGCGAAAGCCATCAATTGCCTCGCGTGCTGCCTCGGCATCCATCCGCAGAAGGGCTTTCTCAACCTTTTGAAATGGCGCCTCCCAAGGGAAAGCATCCGGATGCAACGGGGTATTGGTCACACCATGCATGGAACCCAGCGCGATGGCTGTTTCCACGATCGCCGAGATGGTTTCCATCACCAGATCATCCCGAACGCCAAGCTGGCGCTCGT
>JBEGQX010000074.1:0-10693 GCA_041180805.1 Planctomycetota bacterium | reverse complement strand
CGCTGGTTCCCCGTGAAGTAGTGGTCACAATGACCACAGGAATGTCGACATCAGGAAACAGGTCAACTCCCAGGCGAAAATAGGAAAATAACCCGAGAACAATCGGGGCCGCCACCATCATGGCAGTAAAAACTGGCTTTCGAATGCATAAATCCCAGATTGCCATTGGTAACTATGACTCTTGGTTTGGCTATTTGTTTGCTGTTTTTTCTGGCCGGATCTGAACCAGGCACCCATCATGAAGATTATTTTGGCCAGAAATTATGATTTGATCTTCAGATCTTAAAGTGCTTTCAACTTCAATCAAATTGCTTTTCAACCCATTTTGATCCATGGTAATCCGTTGGATAATATTAACATCGACTTGCTGTGCGATGTTGTCATGAATCCTAAACACTTTGTTTATTCCTGCAAATTGGATAATTGCTTCCTCTGGCACAAGCAGGGCGGATGGATTTTCTGCTATTTCAATTTTTGCTTTCCCAAAGAAACCTGGCCTTAATTCGCGATTTGGATTTGGAACACCGATTTCAACTTGAAAGGTTCTTGTTAATTGATCAATTGCAGGGGAAATTCGCTTCACGGTTCCATCAAACACCCGGTCCGGAAATGCTTCCACTTCTATTTTTACATGCTGATTGTTTTTTATCAGGGAGAAATCTTTTTCTGGCAGCGCAACATGAAGTTTTAAAATTCTGTCAATAACCAGTTTAAACAAGGGTTCCTGAGGAGTTAGTTTTGCCATTTCTCCCACGGAAATTCCCCTGGAAAAAACAACAAACGGTATGGGATTGGAGGAGGATAATAGAGAAGTAAAATCTTTTCCCCCTGGGTTATCAATTTTGGGAGTTAATATTTTGCAATCCTGTAGCTTTTGCATGGACGTTTCAAGCAGTGCCTGTTTGAGATGGATCGTCGCCAGAGAGGTTTGCGCGTCAAGAATCGCAGTATCAAGGTTAGCACGGGCAACCCGCGCTTCTGTTTCTGTTTGGTCACGATCCTCCATGGATGAAGCGGTGCCTAGCCTTCGAAATCTTTCCTGTTTTGCAACGCTGTTTTTTTCAAGGATTTCGGCTTTAGCCACCGCTGGCAACTTTCGGAGATCAAAGTTACTTTGTGGTAAAGATGTCAAACCAAGCCTGGAAAGTTCCAACTCGAGTGATTTTTTTGTTTCTGAAACATTTAGCAGGCTGTCTGTTTCATCAATTTGAAGCAAAGGTTCGCCGGGAAGAACTTCATCTCCAATGTCATGGAATAACTTTTGAACCCTGCCTTCAGCTTTTGGTAAAATGCTTATAGTTTCTAATCCCTTGAATGAACCCGTGGTGGAAAGGATTTTTCTGGTGTTTTTTTGTAAGACCTTTGATGTTGTAACCCAAACTGATTCTTCCGCTTTTTTAGGCTTTTCCGTGGAAGTTTTTTCCCACACCAAATCCGGTTTGTAAATGATCACGAGAATAAAAAGCAGAAAACACCATATGAATGGTGTTATGAAAAATTTGATAAGCTTTCCGCTATATGCCATGAAGTCCCCGTTGATCCGAATGGGATAATAAGTTTTTATCAGCTAATATTTGATTTATCAATTGGTCTCAAGAATCGCAGTATCAGACTTATTAAAAATAGGGATATTACCCCAAATGTACTTAAAAAAATTAAGATCAGTGGCTCAAAAAAGTACATTTGAGTTGGTTTCGCAAGATAGGGCCATGCATAAAAGCAAACGATAGATGATATGGCAAGGGAAGGTCCGAAGGGAAAAGCCTGTTCACCCTTGGAAAAAAGTTGCAGTAATCCAAAGAAAAAAGCAGGCAAAACAGATAAAAAAAATGCAACGACTACAAGCTGCCATCCCCAGAAAGCCCCAACCATCATCATTAGGTCTGCATCCCCCAGGCCCATGCCTTCCATTCCACGTCCCAAACCAAAAGTGAAACGTACAATTCTCACCAGGAAAGTTCCTGCCAAAGCTCCGATAATTCCCTGTAAAAGCCCTTTTAACCAAGGCTGGTCCGGAAAATTATCCAGTGGAAACCATGGTGGCCATGGAGTTGCCCCTCTTGGAAGCAGTGGGTTTAATGGCCAATCCTTGGTTCGAGAAAAATCATCCAGAAAATCTCCAATATTTTCCGGAAAAGGCCATGGTTGAAAAGCTGAAAAAACCAGACCCAAAATAGTGCCAGTAATCGTTATTCCCAATGGTATTTCCATGCAATCGATGTCAGTTAAGGAGGCTGTAATTAATAAAGAAATTACAACAGATTGCGAAATGAACATGACCCAAATTTGCCAGGGAATTACTCCATGTGATATTTGCCATTTTTGATTTTGAACAAAATCAAAGGCCAGCAGGTTGCCCAAAGTATTCAGATAAAAAACAGCAGAAAATATCAAGCCCATGGCAAGTTCCACAAGCATGTAACGGATTGAATAGGGGGAATTGCATTTCCGACATTTCCCGCCCAATAGCAAATAACCAAGGATCGGTATATTGTCTCTCCAATGGATGGCTTGAATGCAAGAACCACAATGAGAACCCGGCCAGAAAACACTTTTTTCCAAGGGAAGTCTGTAAATGCATACATTCATGAAGCTGCCAACACTTGCACCCATGCAAAAAACAAGTACCATCCAAATGATGATCGGAATGGTCATGGTGCAAGCCGCTTTCTATCGATATCAGCAGCTATCATCTTCGCTAATTCATGAGGCTTCTTGCCATCAGTTTCAATGATTAGATTTGCGGTAATTTCATAAAGTGGCTCACGCTTTTCCAATATGGTTTTAATTTCATCTTTTAGGGAGTTTTTAGAGCCTGGTTCATTTTGATTGGTTAAGGCAGGTCGGTTAACTCCCCTATTTTGGTCAGTCCACAGCCTTTCAAGTAAAAGATTTTCCGAAGTTTTCAGCCATACACAGAAACCGTTTCGTTTCAGCAAGTCGCGATTGAATTCAGCCAGGATAACTCCACCACCTGTAGCCACCACTTTTGGTGGTAGTTTAGTTATTTCTTTTAAAATCGAAGATTCTATTTCCCTGAATTTAGTTTCCCCTTCAAGTTGAAAGATATCAGGTATTTTTCTTTGAAATTTTGTTTCCAAATAAAGATCCGCATCCAAAAAATCCATTTCTAATAGTTTGCTCAATTGAGCGCCAACCGCGGATTTTCCACTCCCCCGTGGGCCTATCAAGAACAAATGTTTTAGAAAAGTTGTCAGGCCCACAATTATTTATCCTTTAATGCCGATAAAGCTGTTTCCCGGATTATATCCAAAGGGGCGTTCAAACCAGTAAAAAAGTAAAACTGGGCAGCAGCCTGATGGACAAACATTTCGATACCAGGAATTGTTTTTGCACTGGCTTTTTTGGCATCTAATAAAAATTTGGTTTCGAGCGGATTATAAACGGTGTCAAACGCAATATGTTCTGGCGTAAAACACTTTTCATTCCAGGGAGATTCATATGGGTTTGGGTGCATTCCAAGAGAAGTACATTGAAGTAAAATACCTTTTGAGAACTGATGGCGATCTTCCCAAGGAATTGTTTTCAACGACATTTCCTTTGCAAGAGCCTCCGACCTTTCATGAGATCGATTTGTGATAACTACATCACAGCCCTCTTTTTTAAGGGCATAGGCACCTGCTCTACCCGCGCCTCCTGCCCCCAGGATTAATACAGCAACATTTGACAAGTCATTTCCCAGTTGGTGCTTTAATGCGGAAACTATCGCGAGAGCATCTGTGTTTTCTGCATGGTAGCCGTTTTGCGAGTGAATTAGGGTGTTGGCCGCGCCAATTCTTTCAACCATGGTGGATTTTGTGGAGGAACGTGCTGCCGTTTCTTCTTTGTGGGGAATAGTGACGCTTAAACCTTCCAACCGGATATTCGGTAGTTGATCGAGAAAATCTTTGTATTCGGACTTGCTGACATGAAAAGGTAGATAAATACCATCAAACCCGGCATGGCGAAAGGCTATGTTATGAATGTCAGGGCTAATGCTTTGAGATATCGGATCTCCAACCACACCATATATTTTTGTCTTTTCAGAAAGAGTTTTAAGGGAATAAAGATTTTTTATTTTATTGAGTGTCGGAATTCCCGGCGCATTTGGCTGATTCAATGAATGTGTCGCGTACATCCATGGAGCGCCTTCTTGTAAAGATAAAATCCTGCTTGGAAAGCCTTTGGTTCCCATACCAAAAAGAATTTTTTTAGGGCCGTTTAATTTGTAGAGTTTAAAGAGGTTAAGCCAATCTTGAAAGGTATTTGATTTACAAGCAATTTTGATCATATCGGGATTTAAATTCCGGAACCTTCGGAATAAATCTTCCAAGTTGTCCGGTGTTTCATTGAAATTGTGATATGAAAGAATTCGTATTGTTTTCGTTGATTTACTGACTTTATTAAAAACATCTTCCTCAATGTCAACCGCGGCAGCACCAAGATCACAGGCTTGTTGAAGTAAACCAATTCGTTGATCTTCCGCGCCACTCCATTCGCCTCCATCTTTTTTTCTTCGTATGGTTACAAGACATGGCAAATCGCAGGATTCAAGGATGGTTTTCAAGTTGTAGTTAGACTTTAGAAAATCGATTCTCAATTCAACAAGATCCGCCCCAGCTTCACTCGCAGATTTAATCTGATCAACCAATGAACTCTGATAATTTTCTGATATCACCGCACAAATTCCATTTTTGATATCAGTAACTTTCATTGCGGGCGTCATTTTTATTCATGTTCCTGAAAAATTTATGATTTAAAGCTCATATTCGCGATTTATAAATCCTTCTACCTTCCTAAGAATGATAAGATATCATGCATCCAAAGTGAACTACGCCTTGATTGAATTTTATGAGCATATACGACAGAAATTATTATCAGGAAGAGGAAGGTTTTTCCTTCCGTGGATTCAGCAGGGGTTTTAGTGCCTGCAAATTGATCATTGGAATATGTATTGCTTTATTCGTTCTTCAAATATTATTTCGTAATGGAGTAGGTAAAACAGAAAGAAATTTGACGGATTATCTAATTCTTGAGCCCCAACTGATTCTCCAGGGAGAAGTTTGGCGATTAATTTCTTATGGCTTTATTCATAGCGTATCGGACCCATTTCACATTGTTTTTAACATGTTAATGTTGTGGTGGTTTGGGAGGGAAATCGAAGAATGTCTTCAACCGATGGAGTTTTTATCCTTTTATCTGGTAAGTGTTGTTTTTGGTGGGTTAATTTTTGTCGGATGTTCTTTCGCAGGATTGCATGGAAGGGGCGCAGTTTGTCTGGGGGCCTCTGGTGGTGTAACCGCAGTCATGGTGTTGTATGCGTGCTGGTTTCCCAAACGCACAGTTTTATTTATGTTTGTGATTCCAATGCAAGTTTGGTTGCTGACAATCATTCTTATCGCTGTTGATGCATTGAATTTATTTTCAGGTTCCCAAAAAAATATCGCCGGTGAAGTACATCTTGCGGGAGCAGCATTTGGCTTGGCTTATTATAAATTTTCATGGACTTTAACATCGTTTAACCCTTTGAAACTTTGGAAGCAATGGACTGGTCCGAGGTTAAAAATTTACAAGCCTTCAGCAGACACCCGCAACCAGGTTTTGGAATCTGTTAATTTTGAATTTAATGAAAATGAAAAGCTGGATGAAATATTAAAAAAGATTTCGGTGTTTGGAAAAGAAAGCCTGACTGCTCAGGAAAATGAGTTTCTGATCCGAACAAGCCAGGCCATGAGAAAAAAAAGAACCTAGGGGAGCTAAGATGCCTTTGTATGAATTTGCATGCAAATCCTGCCAAAATGAATTTGAGATTCTTGTTTTCCCTGGTGAAATCGCCAAGTGCCCTTCATGTGAGGGTATAAAACTGGAAAAGAAATGGTCGTTGCCTGGGAGTATAAAAGTGGAAAATGGGAGTCCTTGTGATATTTCTGGGCCTCCTTGCAACCCAAAGTGTTGCAAAATTCCTCAAAGCTAACGATAATATAATTATTAATAATTCTGTTCCTCTCCCGATGAGTCTATTTAGACTTCACAGGGGGAGATTTTGATGATTGTCAAAAAGGCGAAAGATCTAAGTTTGCCTTCAAAGATACCTAGCAGCGAAATTCACGACGCACTGCTTTTAACCTTGGAAGAAGCAAGTACTCTTGTTTCTGATTCCAGGGAACCAAGGGAAACTCTTGATAATATTGTTGACCTAATTGCTCGTCGTTTTCACACGGATGTTTGCTCGGTTTATTTTTATGAACCAGGCAACTCCGAGTTAATCCTTGGGGCTACTGTTGGTTTAAAGGCCGAAAGTGTAGGGTTGGTAAGGCTTTCCATTACAGAAGGATTAGTAGGCTTGGTGGCACAATCCTTTAAACCTGTGATGGTTGAAGATGCGTTCTCTCATCCCAGGTTTAAATATTTCCCAGAGGCTGGAGAAGACCCTTTTCATTCTTTTTTGGGTGTTCCTCTGGTCAAAGCTGGTGCTTTAATCGGTGTTTTAGTTCTGCAGACCAAAGAAAACAGGTCGTTTTCGGTAAATGAAATAAGAACTTTGGTGGCAGTAGCTGGTCAAATTTCAACGATTGCGTTGGATGCCAAAATATTGCTTGAATTGGCAAAGGAAACTCAGGGTAAATCTGCCCCCTCGTTAAATGACACTATTTTCGAAAATAAAACCCTTGGCGCTGTAGTTTTAAGCCCTGGAATTGGTTTGGGTAGAACGTTTGCCCTTGATGACTTGGATCAATGGAGAAATAACAAAAGTGCTGCTCCTATAGGCGAGGAAGAAGAAAAGTCTCGACTTTTGATGGCTATGGACCAGGCCAGACGTGAAATGGCTGGCATGAGCAAAAGGATTGCCCAGCTTCTTGGACAGGATCATGGTGCTATTTTGGATGCACAACTTATGATCCTAAGGGATAGAACCATAGAAAAAGATCTATTTCTCAAGCTGAAGGAGGGCCTCAGCGCAGAAAATGCGGTTGTTGCGACTTTGGATAAATATCTTGAGGCTTTTCAGAAAATCAAAACACCATTTTTTCAAGAACGAAGCTTTGATCTTAAAGATGTTTTTTTAAGAATAATGTGGAACCTCAAGCCGGTAAAAAACACCGGCAGACACGGCGACAGGGTGGTTTTGGTTTGCAAGGAAGCGTCCGTGATGGAGCTTTTTGCGGTTAGCCCGGAAAAGCTTGCAGGGGTAATTGTTGAAAAAGGCGGTCCAGAATGTCACGCTGCGATTCTAGCACGCGCGCTTTCAATTCCCATGGTGCAAATTCCAACCGGTTTTGATGCTTTGTTGACTCCGGGGCAGACCGTTTTGGTTGCCGGGCCAAATTCCAATGTTTTGATTAACCCCACAGATGAAACGATTGCTGAATTAACCAAAATTGTCGCAGAGGATGTGGTTGAATCCGCAGCCCCTGTTTCCTGTGATATCCCGCCTAGGGTATTGGTTAATATCAACCTTCTTTGGGAGGTACCCTCTGCCATCAATCTGGGTGTTGCGGGTGTTGGCTTGTTTAGAAGTGAGTTTATGCTTCTGGCTAGGAGAACTGTTCCAACAGAAGAAGAACAGGTTGAGGTCTATAGCAAGCTTTTGAAAAGTATGAACGGCAAAAACACGACCATTCGAACATTTGATTTGCGTCCTGATAAGGTTGCTTCATTTTCGGATGTTGGAGGGGTTGCTTCACGTGCTTACGATTGGAGAAGGGTCTTGGAGTCGGCTCCTTTGCAAAAGTTATTCATGGAGCAACTCAGGGCAATTATGCGAGCTGGGGTGGATGGAAGCCCGAAGATATTGATTCCGCTAGTCGCATCCACCGAGGTTATGGATTTAGTGCTAAAAATGTATCAAGAGGCCAGGGAGTCCTTGGTTCAAGAAAAAATAGATTTTAACCAGAATATACCTTTGGGGCTTATGATTGAAACCGCTGCAGCGATACCCATGATCCCATTCTGGTCTGAGAGTGTTGATTTTCTGGCACTTGGAACCAATGACTTGTTCGCTTCCGTGGTAGGTATTGATCGAAATGAGGAAAACCAGAATGTGTTGAATGACCACCTGCATCCTGGGTTTTTAAGGTTGGTGCAGTCGGCGATCCATTACGCACATGAAGCTGGAAAAACTATGACAGTTTGCGGCGAATTTGCTTCAGAGCCGCTGGGTGCTCTTTTTCTTGCATCCATGGGCATTGATACCATCAGTGTTTCTGTTCAGAAATATAGGCCAATATGCAATATTTTAAACAAAGTGAATCGTGAGGAGCTTTTGAAATTCTCCAACAGTTTTATTGCAATGAAAAAGGGTGATGATGTGCGAGGTAATCTTGAGAGAATTTTAAAAAGTAGATAATTTAATGCTTGGGTTGGTTTCCAAGTTTATTTTAAGTGCCGAAGAGAGGACTCGAACCTCCACTCCCTAACGGGAACTAGCTCCTGAAGCTAGCGCGTCTGCCAGTTCCGCCACTTCGGCATGATTACAATCCTAAGCGAACTGAAAGAACCGTCAAGGTTTTGGTGTGAAAAAAACATAAATATCATGAAGTTTAATGTCTTAAAGTACCTAAACTTCGCCAGATAACTCCGGTTGATGCTTTTTAGAAGTAAAACAAGGGTAACGGCATGTTTCCCAGAAATCTCCCAGCCAAGCTGATAAGTCTTCACCTTTGAACGTTTTGAAAGATGTATTGTTGTGGTCTATTGGCCAAATTTCCTCTTCCGCAAAAAAATACCCCAGAAAATTTGCTTTTGCCATAATTTCTGTGACCAGAAACGAAGAGTTTGAACTCGGCCAGCACCTTTCCAGAACGGATGCTCTTAATGATAAAAATGGAAATGACGGGTCTTCGTAACAAATTCCAAAAATAAATCTGCAAAGCCAGTTTTTGAAGATTTCCCGGAAACTTTTTGGCCCTGACAATTGGCTGGTGGGTATACAAAATAGTACTCGTAATACAAAAGCTTTTAAGAAATGAAAAGTTTGTTGCCAAAGAGGGTAATTTAAATACTTTCTTTTAAGGCCAGCTACGTGGCACAGGTTGAGATTATTGAGAAGTTTTTGAACAGTCCCTGCTTTTGCAAAAATTGGTGCTGCCGGGCTGAGTATTACTGCGGTTTTTTCTGGTTCACGTGTGGCCGGGATGAAGTCTTCCGGTTTATTTGGTGTTTTTGGTGGTTCTACTTTGAAATCACCATCTTCAAATTGGGTCAAATTTAATAGGCATTTTGTGTCTGGTTGTTTTGGGAGCATAGGGTGTACTGTGATTTTTATAAGAAGGGTTTTAGCAACATTAGCCCATTGGCGAATGGCGTTTTCAAATTGATTTAAATCAGTTGCAGGGCAAATAAGGTAAATATGCACATGATTATTTAGCGGAGGCAGAGTGCATTGCGTTTGGTTTTGCGGTGACATCCGGACTTCCAAATTTGGTGAATTTTGCAAAAACAAATGGTCGGGAAAAATCAGTCTCTTCTCGTTTAAATAAGATAACTTTTTTCCAATTGTCATGCGAGGAGGATAATTCTCGGAAGTCCTTTGGGGTGGTTATTACAAAAATGGTGTCCCTGTCAGATATGCAGGAAGAAAAATCCTTGTCTCCTACAACGGTTTTGATTGGTTTTCCGCAATGGAAAGCGAGTGAGTGTAGTTCAATATTGAAGAAGACTAGTTCTTCCTTTGTAAAATCCCTTATTAGGGCCGCTGGCGTACGAAATTCCCTGAAAGGTTCAACGGATGGCAAATAATGGTCCATGTAGATGAGCCATCCTATAGATGATAGAACGGGTGGAATTGTCATGAAGATTTTAGATAATACCGCTCTTTTTTTAATATCAAGCTGAGTTAGATAATCGTTTAAGCCGCAAGAGAAAAAAATTGCCATGCCAGGGTACGCTGGAAGCAGATAATCCGATCTTTTGTACGAAGCCAAAGACAGAATGGCGAAAACCATTAGAAACCAAATCGCACCAATTTGTGCGGTTTCAGATATACTTTTTGATTTTAATGCTAGTAGTGCAAGGAAAATAATCAAAGGGGTCCAAGGAAGGAAATCGATGGATGATAGAAAAAAGTAATACCAAATTGGGTGTGATCTTAGAGTGCCATTGCCAAGGGCGCGGGTGAAATGATGGTATCCCAGAAAAGTTTTTAGAAATTCCCCCTCGGCGTACACATCGATTATGTAAAAAGTTGTTGACGCTATTAGCAGTGTTATTGACCAGTAAAAGATGATTCGCGAGTCATTGACTTTTTTTAAAAATGATTTGATGCGATTGTTTGGGTCGGATTTGCAGGCTTGTAAAGCTAAAACTCCCAGGGTAATTCCTGTCCCCAAAACTAAACCGATCAATCCTTTGCATAGAATTGCCAAAAACAGTGATATGCTGCTGGTAGTCATCCAAAGATGTTGGTTGTGTTGTTGGTTTTTGGAGAATTCCATGCTGATTGCCATGATGGTAATCAGTAAAGTTAGAAGCATGTCCGTTCTACCAATACGGGACGCCCACACGAAGTGCTGGCAGGTTAAAAAAAATATAAAGCAAAAGACCGATTCTCTGGTTTTTCCCCAGGTTATTAAATACCAACAGATCAAGCAAGTTGTTAGAAGGGCTGATATGGCGCTGGGTAGTCTTACTGAAGTTGTGTCCGGGGTGGTGTCTCGCAGCCAGGATATGAATGCAACTAACCAGTAATAAAGGG
>JBEGQX010000073.1:0-4582 GCA_041180805.1 Planctomycetota bacterium | reverse complement strand
ATCAGCCTTGATGCCTTTACCGGTGGATGGAATAACTCTTGAAGACAAGCAAAAGGTGACTTCACTTCTTTCCGCAAACGGCGCAGATATTACTGAGTTGAATTGTGTGCGAAAACATCTTTCCAAGATCAAGGGTGGAAGGCTGGCAGAGGCTTTTTTTGATGCCACACATGGAAAAGGGGAATTGATTTCCCTGATTCTTTCGGATGTGATTGGAGATCCGCTCGATGTGATTGCCTCTGGAATTACCGTGGCGGATTCGACCACGTTTGCCGATGCATGGGCTGCTCTGGAGAAACACAGTCTTTTGGATGAAACTCCCCGAGCCATTCTTGAACATTTTCAAAAGGGTATGCGGGGTGAAATAGCGGACACACCAAAGCAGCTTTCAGGAAAAGTCCAAAACATAGTGCTCGGCAACAACCAGATAGCTGCCAGTGCCAGCCAGAACAAGGCCCGTGAATTAGGCTACAAGGTTTTGAACCTTGGATCTTTTCTGGATGGAGATACCGCAGAGTGCGCCAGGTTTCATGCTGGAGTTGTCAAATCCATACTTCGGGATCATCAACCGATGGATATGCCAGTCTGCATTATCTCCGGAGGTGAAACCACAGTTCAGCTTGGGAACCATCCGGGAAAAGGAGGCAGAAACCAGGAGTTTGCCCTCGCGTTTCTTGAGGCGATGAAAGGTTTTTCCTTTAAAAATGTAACGCTTCTGGCAGGGGGAACAGATGGGGAAGATGGTCCTACCACTGCCGCAGGCGCCATGGTAAACCAAACGGTTTGCGAGTCCGCGAAAAGCCTATCGTTAGAATCTTCCAAATACCTGGCACGGCACGATGCTTATCACTTCTTCGAGAAAACCGGCGGCCTTTTTTCCCCAGGCCCGACTGGAACCAATGTGATGGACCTTCGGGTTATTTTGATGGATCCACCCGTTGCGAAATAGAAAGAAAGTCATCCAGTCCAAGGATCATTTTGATTTCTGAGAATGTGGCCATTTCCCCGGCTTCTGGCAAATCAACCCTGCCGTGGTCTTTGAAGCATTTCAATAATCTTCGCAGGGCAGAAGCAAAAACCATCAGGCTTTCAATCGGGCAGACTACAATCTTATATCCTAGGGATTCCAGTTCACTTGCGTTCACGATGGGGGTTACACCCCCGGTTAACATATTCGCAAGAAGAGGGTGCTTGACCTGTTTGGGAATCAGGGCAAGTTCTTCAAGGGATTGTGGGGCCTCAATAAAGCAAACATCGGCACCGATATCCTTGGCTATGTTTGCCCTGTCGATGGCTGCCTGAATGCCCTCCAGCGCTCGAGAATCGGTGCGTGCAATCAAGATGAAATCATTGGAATTTCTGGCGTCTAGCGCTGCTTTTAGGCGATCCAGCCATTCTTTGGCGCTTACAATTTGTTTCCCGGCAAAGTGTCCGCAGCGCTTTGGATTCACCTGGTCTTCGATAAGGATTCCCGCGGCCCCGGCTTTTTCAAAATCCCGGACGGTTCTCTGAACATTATGCAAATCGCCATGGCCTGTATCTCCATCTGCAACCAGCGGAATTTTCAATCTGCTTGCCATGCGACGAACAGCATCCGTCATTTCTGTAAGTGTGGTAAGTCCAATGTCCGGAACACCCAGATGGCTTGCGGATACCCCAAACCCGCCCAGGAAGACGGTTTCAAGGCCAGCCTCTTGAACCATCAATGCTGAAAAAACATCGTGTGCCCCTATGCTGCGAATGATCCCGGGTTGTGCCAAAAGCTCTCTCAAGGTTTTCATGCTGCCTCGCTTGTTGAAATGGGGCCTTGATCCGGTTTTGAAATATTTACCATGTAATTCTTGTAGAAAGTACCAGATTTTTTGCTGGAACGGTATCGGACCTAATCATTGGTGTTTTCCGTAACCCAATATTTGACAATGGTTTGCGAGTTTTGTGTTTCAGGAACAAAGAATTGGCACGGAGGTTGCTTAAATAATTCCATCGGCTCATGGTTATGGAACAAACCTGGGGCCGGAACAGAGAAGCTTGGGAATGATTCCCAAGTTGGCAAGGAAAGGCCCGGTAATCTCCCCAAGAGTGTCCGGGCCATGCCAGATAAGAACACCGCCTCCCCCGGCGGAAAACCCATGAAAGTGATTTTGGCAACCCCCCTGAAAATGCCAAATCGCTCCCCCGGATAGAATCATGGGAAAAAAATTACCCGGGCTTCGATCCCCCTCGAAGCCCGGGTTTTTTTATAGCTCCAATCTTGGAAGTTCGCCCGCAGGCGTTGCTCGCTTTAATTCTTCCTGAATGTTGGTTGCAAGTGATTTGTATGCCAGGGAAATACCACTTTCTGGATGCTTTGCCACGATGGGCAGTCCGGCGTCACCGCTTTCCGCGACCTTGGGATCCATCGGAAGCGCCCCCAGGAATGGAACGTTGTACTCTGAGGCAAGTTTTTCCCCGCCACCGGTTCCGAAGATGGAATATTTCTTGCCATCTTCTCCCATGAAAAAACTCATGTTTTCAATGATTCCAAAGATGGGAACCCGAACCTGACGGAACATTTCAATACCCTTGCGGGCATCAATCAGGCTTACTTCCTGAGGTGTGGTAACGATAACAGCACCATTTAAAGGAACCGTTTGCGTGAGGGTAAGTTGCGCATCGCCAGTTCCGGGAGGAAGGTCGATAATCATGTAATCCAGTTCACCCCAATCAAGGTCGGTAAGAAACTGGGTTAAAGCCCTGTGAATCATGGGGCCACGCCAGATGACAGCTTGGGTGGGGGGAACTATGAATCCCATGGACATCAGCTTTAACCCATGTTTTTCCAGAGGGAGGGGGGTGGTAGCCTGATCCACAGTGCCTGTAATTCCCATCATGGTGGGAACGCTTGGACCGTAAATGTCCGCATCCAGCAGGCCAACTTTTTTGCCAGACTGTGCCATCGCAATGGCCAGATTTGCGGCCACTGTGGATTTGCCTACTCCGCCTTTGCCACTTGCCACGGCGATGATGTTTCGAATGTTCGGTAGAGAAAGTTTGGGCATGGATCCCTGGGGTTGCATGATATATTTCCTTTTAAGTTTACGGGTTGTCTGGAGTGGAAGTATTTTTACTGCAGGCGTCACACTGGCACAGGGAACGCAGATGTTCCAGGGTGAAAATCCCGGTGTCGTGGCCATCGCTCCAAAGAATTTTGTATGCGTAGTGTCCCATGGGCGAAATGGATTTTGGGCGCAAGGGGCCAATCTCGCTGGGTTTCAGCACCCGAAAGGGATCCTTGGGTTTACCGCGCTCTTCCTTGCATGTGGCGCAGGGGCAGTTGGCCCGAATATGGCCCCACGAAATAAAGGATTCGTGACCGTCATTCCAGGAAATTGCCAGGGCATCCTCGCCCTTCTTTCCCAGCGACTTTGGAAACAACTGAATCGGTGTCATACCTGAACCTCCTCCCTTGATTCACTATAGGAACCTGAAGGAAGTTCGGGTCAACGAGTTAGCGGGAGTTGGTTTAGGGAAGGGTGGTTACATTTTTGGTGTCAGGGGTGTTTTCCTGAAGGTCTATGCGAACCTGCTCTCCCGATTTTGTGGCGCTAAGCATGTAGCGCTTTTTCTGATAGTTGATGAAACCGCTGGATGGAATCTTGGTTTCCTGCCACAAAGTGGTGGTATCGTCGCGGATTTCCAGCCTGACTTTTCGTTGAACATCGACCCAGTCTGAAGGGGGCGCTGGAAGCACCAGGCTTGCAAAGCTGCTTTGCCCGTTTGCAGGCAGTGCAAGTGTGGTGGCAACCGGAATTCCAGATTTGATTGCCGGGGATCTCCGTTCTTCAACCAACTCCACAGGAAGGGCCAGGGAAGGGAGAGCCACTTTTCCTTGCGCGGCTTCCTCGGTTCGGATCATTTCCCCTGAAAGCCTGAGGGATTTTCTGTCCGCTGAAACGGTCAGCAACAGGTTGCGGATGTTTTGCAATTGAAACATACCCGGGTCAAGAATCATCTGGGATCTTTGACCCAGGCGGATGATTTCTCCTTCGCGGGTTTGCATGCGTACATCTGCAAAAACATGATCCGGCTTGGCTGCAAGCTGTCTTTCAAAGGCGAACACAGGTTCAGAATGTTCCGGCAGAAACGCGCTGGCAAAGGTAGCGGGTCGGTTGCTTCTTGTTACACTGGTGCCGCTTTCTGAGACCGTTAACATTGCGGTGATTGTTCCTTCAGGCGGTTCCATGACGTTCACAATCTCTGTTTTCTGGTCATGTTGAAGGCCATTTACCGCGGCAAGTTTAATCACATATCCGCCCGGTTTCTGGAAGGTTACAAGTTTTTCCTGACCTGGGTCTGACGAGACCTCCAGTGGCCTGTCATCACCAAGATCCCAAACACAAAGCTTTGCGTTATTTACCTTGCTTACAATGCGAAAGGTCGCAGGGGCGTACGAACCGGCGCTGACGGGAATAGCCTCGAGATTAAGTACCTTGGTGTTTTCAATGGTAAGGGGTGGATCCAGCTTGATGGCTACAGTTCTTTCGTTTTCTTCCCCCAACAGGTTGCGAAGGGACATTTTAACCGTGAATTCGCCTGATCGGGG
>JBEGQX010000072.1:0-4245 GCA_041180805.1 Planctomycetota bacterium | reverse complement strand
ATGGCGATCCCCAGTTTTTCCTGGAGCACCATGGCAAGGTGAATCCTGAATCCATCGATGGCACCAGCGTGAGATACCAGTTTCATTCCCCGGTAATCCTGAATAACCCACCCCATGCCATAAGCCATCTGAACGGTAAAGGGGTGCAATTTCTGGTTCATTTTATCCAACGGATTCACCATCACGGGCTTTTGAGTTTCCAGCAACTCTTCACCAATTCCCAAACCACTGTAGTTTTTATTGGATGGATCCAACTGAAATTTCAACCACTTCGCCAAATCGGAAACACAAGAGTGAATGCTCCCCGCGGGATCGGGGTTCACAAAGGCGTATGAATCCACTGGCCGGGGTAAACCCAAAGAATTTATCCCATGGCCCGTAGCGAGTCCTTCCCTGGGGGGCATGGTATAAGTGTTCTTCATATCCAGCGGGTCAAGGAGTTGCTTTTTGACCGCATCCTGCCAGGCCTGTTTGGCCGCAGCTTCACAAACAAGGCCCCCGGCACCATACATGGTGGACTGGTACTGAAAAGCACCGCGAAATGGCTTTTCAAGTGAAAGAAATTTTGCCCGCTTAACCAGGTCTTCAACTCGATCCGCAGAGCGATACCAAAGCAGATCATTAGGCCCCACCCCGGTTCGATGGGAAAACAAATCCCTTAAACTGCAGTTTCTGCTTGCAAGCTCATCAGAAAGGGCAAACCACGGCAAATGCTTTTGCACCGGTTCGTCCCAACCCAACTTGCCCTGAACCACCAGAGATGCCGCCAATGCCGAGGTGAAATTTTTGCTGCAAGATGCCAGCGGAAAAATAGTCTGGGCGGTTACTGGGTCCTTAGCACCGACTTTCACAACACCAAAACCACCCTCAAACAAGGTTTTTTCACCTTTAACAATTGCAATGGCAACACCGGGAACACGCCAGAAACCCATCGCCTGTTCAACGATTTTCTGCAACTCCTGTCCGTTGAATTCCGCAGGTTTGGTCGCCGGTTCAGAGGTTTGGGAACTCACCAAAAAACCCGTAACAAGAAGTGCCCACATAACAACCTTACCCTTCCAAGGTCTTCCTTAACCTTTCCATCAAACCGAAAAAGTCATCATCTGAAAGAACCGGAGAAAACACACCATGCTCCAATGGTTCATCCAAATCCACCCAGGATTTACAACCCTGATATTTTTCTGTTTCTGGAACTTCAAGTGGTTCATTCAAGGCATATACCCTTGGGAACAATGCATGCAAACCTGGTTTGCGATAATGAAATCGCGCACGCAAGCTTTCCAAAGTCATCACATGGTATGGCTCAAGTTTCTCTAGCAATTTCTCATCCTGAATTTCCCAACTTTTTTCCAATCTGACCAGATGAAACAGTTTCACTTTTCCGGGTTCCGCACGATATCTTTGCCCTTTTTCCAGCCAGGTTGGCTCCCCTAGGGCAACCTGCTGCTGGTGAACAAATGTCGGATAAAGATAAAACCATCCCCTGCGAACTTCAAACTCTCCACTGGATTCCGATATTCCGCCTTTACGAAGAAGAAGATGCTGTCTGTTTCCATCGAGTGCGGCGCACACGGAAGCCCATTCTTTACATGCCAGCCCCACCTTTTGAGGAAAATCATTCATCCCTGGGAACCCTTTGCATTAAATCCAGCACGGCACTTTTCGGAGACTTTCCTCCTGTCAAAACCTGATACACCTGTTCCATGATGGGCAAATCCAACCCGGTTTTCAGCGCCTGTTCGCGAATGATGGGCGCAGTAACCACTCCTTCAGCAACTTGGTTCATCCTCGGCAAAAAATCTTCAAGGCGCTCCCCCTTGCCAAGCCTTTCACCCACCATGCGATTTCGCGAATGCCTGCTGGCACAAGTGGCTATCAGGTCACCCAAACCTGCCAAGCCATAAAATGTCTTCATCTGCGCACCCATGGAAACGCCGAACCTGGCAATTTCCACGATTCCGCGCGTGATCAATGCGGCCCTGGCATTATCCCCAAAGCCCAGGCCATCATTAATTCCCGCGGCAATGGCAATCACATTTTTCAAAGCCCCAGCTATTTCCACCCCAACCGGATCATTATTTGTGTAAACCCTAAAAGATTCCGAGTTGAACAGATTTTGAACCTGCTTGTTAAGTTCACCATCTTCTCCAGCGACCACCACAGATGTGGGCATACCGCGAACCACCTCTTCGGCATGACTTGGGCCACTTAGTACTGTTAACGGCCTGGGCCCCAGCACATCCAGAATCACCTGACTGGGTCGGAAAAATGTCTCCCGCTCCATCCCCTTGGTGGTGCTTATGACCGGTGTATTAATTGGAAAACTTGTTTTTATTTCCTGAAATATTTTGCGCAAATGGGCAGAGGGCACACAACTTATCACCAAACCGCTTTTGTCCATCGCCTCATGGATGGTTTCAGGAATCTGTATTCCCTCGGGCAGGCACACCCCCTCCAGCAATCCGGCATTCGATCTGCTTTCCCGGAGATTATTCCTGGAGGCATTTCGCACGCTGTACAGCGCCACCCTGCAACGATTCTCCCGGTGCAAATGCAAGGCAATTGCCATGCCCCATGCCCCTGCTCCAATGATGGTAACTTTTTCAAACTTCATTCTGACAACTTCCCTGCTTCGTTTTCCATGCCCCTGCAATAGCGTGATCAAACCTGCTTTGTGAATCTTTCACTTTTGGACAGGCAAGGGCAAGAATTACTTCCTTTCTTTTTCCATTTTTTGCAAAGTTCGCCGACCTGGAATGCCGAGATTAATATTGGCGAGATATTCCGCCTTTAGGCCAACGATGGCCCTAGTGTCCGTTTTGACAGTTATTTGCCCAAAAACTGGCAAAACCATGGAGGATTCAACATGGCACCGCACCTTCGAGTATTTAGCGAACCTTCTGATTTTGATCGAGAAATCATCCAGGCCCCAACTGTACGGATCAAACTTGGTGATCTTTTGCCGTTGATTTCAATGGCCAAACGCAAGAATTTTGCATGGGTGAACGATTTCATGAGCGACGAAGTTGCGATCACTTCCGACCTGTATGAAATTCTGAGAACTTTCTCCACCTACAAGCCTGCAAGTTAATCAATCTTCATCATCTTCCAAAAATTTAGGGGGAAACTGGGCCAATATGTCCGGTTTCCCAAACTTTTCCAAGTCGATATTTCCCCGCACCTCCGCTTCCAGCAATTTGATGCGGGTATCCATTTCCCGAAGTTTTAGCTGCAAATTGGTAAGAACTTCCTTTTGCTCATCCTTGGGTTTTGTTCTGGGAACTTCCGGGTATCCCAGTTGCCTTTGAAGGGCTGCAAAAAGAAAGAAGGGATCCCTGCCAATGTTTGCCTTGGCAATTTTCCCCTCCTTTTCACCAAAAAGCGGGGCAACCGGCGGAACATAATCTGAATTGGAACGCTGCTGGGTTTGCACATAAAAATGACTGCGCAGGTACACCAGTTCCGCGAACTCCACCAAACCAATCTGTTTTTCAACAAACCTTATAAATTGCCGCCAATCCTCGGAATACATGATGTCTTGGGCCATGGCATGAACCCCCTCCTCGTAGCCAAGCCGGTTACGGGCAAGGGTTTCAAACTGAAAAACGAACAGTCCACAAGCGGTGGGCTCCCCACTCATAAAAATGGCAAGCTTCTCTAAAATGTTCAGACCCATGTCGATGCTAAATTTCAGATGCTCGTTTTCACTGGAACGAACAATAAAGGCTTGAAATGGTGTGAAATAATGAGGCAGTCTTCCAAAACCGGCGGAAAGCAATCCGCTATCTTTCACTTCGGTGGCAAGAAACTGAATTGCCATGGGCAACTTGGTGGTGGAAAGAATTTCCTGATCGATTCTTTCCAAAACATCCTGCGTGGCAATGCCAGCAGTTATTCTTTCCCGCATATTGCGAAAAAAATAGATTTGCTCGATGTATTCTTCGCGGTTCAGAATAGCCATGGCTTCCCCTGATGGTTTCAGGTTTTGATTGCCATGTTATTGTATCCGAACCATTGGCACTGGCAGAATCAACCTGCCTTGCGGTACTGCCTTAAAAGTGTTTCAAGCTCAGGTTCAGCCTGAGCTTTCAAAATTGTAAACCGAAAATCCCCGATCTGAATTTCATCATGGATTTTTAGGGCCTGTGACGGAACCCGTTTGCCATTTACCCATGTCCCGTTCTCGCTTTGCAAATCCGTAAGCCACCATCCATCCCTATCCCATTGCAATCTGCAATGGTGGCG
>JBEGQX010000071.1:0-4804 GCA_041180805.1 Planctomycetota bacterium | reverse complement strand
AAGCCAATGGGGCTCCGGCCGCAGGCAATGATTATGATCAAATTAATGTTCAAGGAAATGTACTGCTCACCAACAACCCGGCTTTAAGTCTTTCAGTGAATTTTAACCCGACATTGATTGGGACCAAATACACCATTATTAACAATGATGGTTCTGATGCGGTGGTTGGTACTTTTGCAGGTTTGTCTGAAGGTGCCACAGTTTCAAACAATAATTACTCCTACAGAATTTCCTATGTGGGTGGGGATGGTAATGATGTCACTCTTACTGCCCTGGGAATTTTGACAACCACAACGATTTCCTCTTCCGATTTGGATAATCTCACCACTTACGGGCAGGCTGTGACATTTACTGCGTTGGTAACAGCTCCCACTGGGGTTGTGAGTGGTGGAACTGTTCAATTCTTCAATAATGGCGTTGCTATGGGGGCTCCACTGGTTGTTGGTTCAGGAAATGCCAGTTATCAAACTTCAACACTAAATGTTCCATCATCGCCTCATGCAATCACTGCAACTTATACCGGAATAGGGGTGATAGCAGGAAGTAACTCCGCAAATACCATTAACCATCTCGTAAACCAGGCAACATCCAGTATCGGAGTGAATGCGCCAGTATCCACCTATGGAACGGGACTTGATCTGACTTTTACGGCCACCGTTACTCCGCAGTTTGCAGGCGGATCACCAACGGGGTCGGTAATATTCGAGGTGGATGGTGTCCCTCAATCCGCCGTTTCAATTAATACAAATTCAACCGATCTGCTAACAGGTTCAAGAACCGCTGCTTTCACAACGAATTTTGCTTTTGCTGGAAATCATGTTATCAGGGCGAGTTATCTGGGAGATGGGAACTTTCAAACATCAGGATTTTCGGCGCCTTTTAGTGAATCCATTTTGGTGACCCATGGGACGACTGCGACAATAACATCCTCAGAATCCCCCGTAGCGATAGGGAAAGCCGTTACTTTTACAGCTAATTTGGTGGCATCTAACCCTTTGGATGGAGACCCGATTGGCGCGGTTACTTTTTACGATGGATCAACCGCCATAAGTCCTCCTCTAGCTTTGTTCAATGGTCAAACAACATTCCAGACAAGCAGTCTTCCACCTGGCCGAAGAACCATTCGGGCTGTTTATGCAGGTTCTGCAAACACTGGCAATACTTTCTTTTTCCAGCCTAATCAAGCTTCGCTTATAGAAATTGTCGGAGCCAATGGCGGAAACCTCATTATCGTTGGGGCAAACTCTGGCGGCGGTCCTCAAGTAAACATTTACGACAAATTAACAGGGGCCCAAACGAATTTCTTTGCTTTTGATCCCGCATTTAGAGGCGGCGTCAGAGTGGCTGGTGGTGATGTTACCGGGGATGGAGTTGAAGATGTGATTGTTGCCGCTGGACCGGGTGGTGGCCCAAATGTGAAAGTATTTGATGGCGCCAACAATTACACAGAGATTAGGAATTTCTTCGCTTATTCACCTTTTTTCAGCAGTGGAATATTTGTTGCTTCTGGAGATGTAAATGGTGATGGATATTCAGACATTATCACCGGAGCGGGGGCGGGTGGCGGGCCTCATGTTCAGGTTTTTAGTGGCTTTGATAACTCAGTGCTAGCATCTTACTTTGCATATGCCCCGACTTTTACGGGGGGAATTAGTGTTGCTTCTGGTGATTTGAATGCGGATGGCTACTCGGATGTCATTACTGGTGCTGGCCCTGGAGGTGGTCCCCATGTTCTTGCCTTGAACGGGCTGGCTCTTGTGCAAGGCAGTCAGGTTGTAATGGCTAACTTCTTCGCTTATGATCCCGCGGTTCGCCAGGGAATATTTGTTGCAAGTGGGGACTACGATGGGAATGGCTTTGCAGACATAATTGTCGGTGCCGGCCCGGGTGGTGGCCCACATGTAAAAGTGTTTGACCCAAGCGGAACCAATACGATTGATTCATTTTTTGCGTATTCCCTTGGTGTTAGCGGTGGAGTTTGTGTTGGAGCTTCGGATATCAATAATGATGGAAGGGTTGAGGTTCTTACGGTGCCATACACCAAAGCACCTTCGGATGTAAAAGCTTTTGCCTTTGCCCGTGGTGTTGTGGATGACTTTTTTGCATTCCCACCCGCTTTCTCGGGTGGGGCTTTTGTGGCATAACCAAAAGGATTAATTGATTGCATGTCACACGGTCTTTATACTCTGGTGATAAGTCATCAGGTATGGAGATGCAATTATGAGATTTGCTTTAACCCTAAGTCTGTCTTTCTTTTTCGGCCAAATGCTATTTGCTGAAGAATGGCCGCAGTGGATGGGGCCTAATCGGGATGCTGTTTGGTCTGAAAAAGGTATTATTCGCAAGTTCCCTGCCGATGGATTGAAGGTTCTTTGGAGATCACCCGTGGCAGGGGGATTCTCAGGTCCATCTGTCGCGGATGGTAAAGTTTTCGTACCAGACTTTGTTGTCAAAAAAGGTGAAAGTACGAACGATTTTAACAAGCGTGATGAACGCTCTGGGATGGAGCGAATCCACTGTCTTGACTCGAATAGCGGAAAAACCATTTGGAAATTTGAATACCCTGTGGTTTACAAAATTTCCTATGCTTCTGGCCCAAGGGTAACCCCAACTTATCATGCTGGCAAAGTGTACTGCCTTGGTGCGGAAGGCCACTTTTATTGCCTTGATGCGCAGACGGGAAAAGAGATTTGGAAGAAAGATTTTCAAAAGGAATACAAAGCATCCACACCATTATGGGGATTTTGTGGGCACCCTTTAATCCATGGCAACGCTGTAATCTGCCTGGTTGGTGGCCCGGGAAGTGTGGTCGTGGCTTTTGAAAAAGACAGTGGTAAAGAACTTTGGAAAGCCATTACGGCATCCGAACAGGGTTATTGTCCGCCGACTTTGATTCAATCAGGGGGGGCAAATCAATTAATAATTTGGGATGCTGACAAGATTAACAGTTTAGATCCCTCCGATGGCAAGGTTTTTTGGTCTTTACCTTTGAAACCGAACTACGGAATGTCGATAGCTGCACCCAGAATGTATGGTAACTATCTTTTTGCGGGCGGTATCGGCAGCGTAGGCGCGGGTTTTCTTTTGGATTCTAAAAAACCTTCTGCAACTATGGCTTGGGAAGGTAACAGAAATAACGCCCTTTACCCTGCGAACAGCACTCCTTTTGTACAAGATGGCATTGTATATGGTTTTGATTGCCATCAAGGTTGGTTGGGGGCCTTTGAAATAGCCACCGGCCAGCGACTTTGGCAGGAATTCAAGCCCGCGGTTGGCCAAAGAGCATCTCATGGTACCGCCTTTTTGGTCAAAAATGACGATCATTTTTACCTTGCTTCTGAAACCGGGGATTTGATTTGTGCGAAGCTTTCCCCCAAGGGGTATGAGGAAGTTAGCAGAACTAAACTTCTCAAACCCACAAACTCCGCGTTTAATCGTGATGTTCTTTGGTCACATCCTGCTTTTGCCAATCAGTGTGTTTTTTGGCGAAATGATCAGGAAATCATCTGTGTGTCTTTGAAACAATAAACTCGTTCTAAATCGTGAATCTGCTGGAACTTGGGCTTGTTACGAGATAACATTCTCAACACTGGCTATTTTGTCGATTTTGTCAAGAATTTAGCGTGAAGTGTCAACCATGAGTTTCGAAAAAACGACCACCTCTAGTGTTGTTTCCCATAAACTTTGCAACCGGGAAATTTCCCAGTTAGCGCAATCCTTACAAGTAAAAAGGGCGCACTTGGAGAAAGCCATTGAGTTGCTTGAAGGTGGGCTTAGTGTCCCATTTATTGCCAGGTATCGTAAACCTGCTACGGCAGGAATGGACTCTTATGCCTTAAGAACTATCAAAGAAAGAATTCGAAAAAACAGCGATCTTCAAACTCGAAAAGAAACAATTTTCAAATCCATTGAAACGCTTGGAAAGCTCACAGATCAGCTCAAACAGCAGATAGCTGATTGCAAGGATTCCGCGGAGTTGGATGATTTGTTTTTGCAATTCAAACCAAAAAAGCAATCCTTTGCGGAAGATGCAAGATCCAAAGGGTTAGAGCCTTTTGCGGAAGCAATTTGGTCTGCTGATACGGTGGTTGGGAATGTTGATGAAATGCTGACATCCATGGTCAACCCCGAAAAGGGCCTTGATTCATCCGATAAAGTTCTTGAGGGGGCTATCCGAATTCTGGCTGAAAAAATCAGCGAGATTCCCTCTGTCAGGAAGGTAGTGCGGGAATCGATTCACAAGGGTAAAGTTTCTGCCACAAAGGGGCCTAAAGTTCACGATAAACAGGGAATGGAATTCAAGGAGTATTTTCAGTTCAACGAATCGATCCAAAACCTTCAAAGTAGAAAATTTCTCAATATCGATCGAGGTGTGAAACAGGGCTTTTTATCATTCTTTTTTCATTGGGATAAGGACTCTGCGAAAAAAGATGCCATGAATTCCTTGGATGGTGTTTTATCGTTACCCTCTTCAATCGTTCCAACCCCTGATACAGAAAAAAATGATTCGCAAAATATCCCGCCGGTCTCGAACGTCCACCCTCATTCGCAGATTTTGGAAAAGGCTGTTGGATTGTCAGTGGATCAGCTAGTAGGTCCCTCTCTGGAAAAAGAAGCTTGGAAAGATTTTTCTGAGAAGGCATCCGAACACGCTAGTCATATTCTGGCTAGATTTTTGAATAATCGTTTATCAGCAAATCCAGCAGGCGAAATTCCCGTTCTTGCGGTAATCCCTGGCTTTAGGAATGGATGTATTTTGGCCGCGTTGGATTCCAAAGGGTCATTGCTTGAGCATGATGCTGTC
>JBEGQX010000070.1:0-4877 GCA_041180805.1 Planctomycetota bacterium | reverse complement strand
GTGCCACAGCAACATCGGTGGGGTTGGTGAAATCCCATGGGATCGATTTGGGGCCTTCCTTGGCGACATTGCCAAGCTCGTAAATGATCTTGCCTGCCAGATCGGTCTTGTAGATGCGGGCACCGAGCTTTTTGCCATCCTTGCCCTTGCTGACGTTTTCAGTCCAGTAAAGGAATTCACCCTCGGGTTCCTTGCTCCAATACAAACCATGCGCGGTGGCATTGAACTGGCCTTCATCGTAGCCAATTCGGCTGCTGATATCCTTGCCCCAGGTTTCCAGAAGGTTGCCCTGAATATCGAAGATGGCCACGCATGGATTGGTGGATCGGGAAGTCACAATAACGCGATCCTTGCCATCCACGACAACCGCGCAACCCAAACCGAATTTCATGCCTTGGGGCAATGCACCCCACTTGGGGTCCACTTCCAGCTTCAGGGAATTTTTGGTTTCCTGGAATGCGAAGGCACTCATTGCCGAGGCGCCCAGCGTAAGCGCCGCACCACTGGCCAGAAAATCACGACGGGTCTTACGGACAGGGAAAAGATACTCGCTCATTATTCGTTTCCTTTCGAGAATTAAACTTTCTTAAGCATGCTGACACGGCCGGTGGCAACCCACTCGGCGACATAAATATTACCCTTGGAATCAAAACAGGCATCATGGGGATGCACAAACTTGCCCGGCAACCATTTCTTGCTGTCGCCACGGATTTGGCCGCCATCCTTGCCGGTTACCCGCTCGCGGTCATCCCCAAGTTGTGCCACCACCTGATTCTTTTCATCCAGCAGGGTGACACGGGCCTGCAATTCGGGAATCAAAAGAAGGTTCTTGTGAGTCTCGGCATTGGCAGGCAGGCCAAAACCCTTGATGGTCTCCTGGTATTTACCATCCATGGTGAAATACTGCAGGGTGTGGTTGGCACGGTCGCACACCACTATGGCAGGCTTTCTGCCAGCCCGGTTGTCCACCCAGATACCGTGGGGAGTGTTGAACTTGCCCTCGCCTTTGCCGGCTCCGCCAAAGTGCGATTTCCAGTTCCCATCCTTGTCATAGCGGTGAACCGCAAAGGCACCGTAGCCATCCACAAGCAGGAATCCACCATCATCCAGAAAAGCGAAATTTGTCGGCATGAAACGATCCCGACCCCAGACCTTCATCGGTTTTTTGTCTTCATCCTTTGCATACAGCCCAGAGTCCATGGGTGCGTACTTCTGCCAGACCGTTTCGCCTTTTAGGTCCATCTTGGCGAATGACTTCACCTGCTGGTAGGCGCAGACATACAGGTATTCGGTTCCATTTTCCTCGCGGATTTCTATACCATGGCCACCACCCTGAAACTGCTTGCCAAAGGCGCGGATGAACTTTCCGTAGGGGTCAAACACGAAGATGGATGGGTGATCCTTGAGGTTTTCCCTGCCCTCGTGAATCACATACAGGCAGCCAGATTTGTCCACAGCCACATTATGGGTGGTCTGCCAGGAGTACTGGCTTGGAAGCTTGGCCCAGTCATGGATTACCTGGAATTGGTGTTCGCCCTTGCCAACCACCAAAGGCTTGGAATCGGATTTGTCTTCGGTACCCAGAAGCATGGGTGCTTGAAATGTCAGGGCAGCAGCGGAAAGCGCTGTGCCAGTCTTGATGAATGTTCTTCGTTGCATGGAAGGGTTCCTTTTTGCCATCTGGTAGGTATCTCAGACAGCTTAACAAGTGAGCCCAAGCGCACGCAACGAAAATGACCGATCACCCGAATTGTAACTGCCTTCCGAGCGGGGGATGTAAATCCCCCGGTTGAATCTATCGCTTGATATTGCAGATATGTTCCAGGGCAAGCATCAGGGCGTGGGTGCCCTTGCGGCCATAACCTTGGGCGCGGACTGCCTCGTACAATTGCTTGGCAAGTGCCAGGCCCGGCAGGCAAAGGTTCATCTTTTCCGCCTCGGCCAGTGCAATCCCCATGTCCTTGATGAAGTGTTCGACGAAGAAACCAGGTTCAAAATTGCGATCGATAATGCGTGGGCCAAGGTTGGTCAGCGACCAAGATCCGGCCGCACCCACAGTAACTGATTGCAGTACCGTTTTGGCATCCAAGCCGGACTTGTAGGCATATAGCATGCCTTCGCATACGGCGATCATACCCGAGGCAATAAGAATCTGGTTTACCATCTTGGTGTGCTGGCCCGCGCCTGCCGCACCTTGGTGAACAATCGTCTTGCCCATGCATTCAAAAAGTGGTTGCACAGCGGCAAAAGCCTCGGCATCGCCCCCCACCATGATGGAAAGTGCGGCGTTGCGAGCCCCGATATCACCACCCGAAACAGGGGCATCCAGCGAATGAACTCCCTTTGTTTTGGCGGTCTGGTAGATCTCGGCAGCCAGGGATGGGTCGCTGGTGGTCATGTCCACCATGATGTTGCCGGGTTTGCTTCCCGCTAGCAGACCCTTTTCCCCCAGAAATACCTCTCGTACATCTTTGGGAAAACCAACGATGGCAAACACCACGTCTGAAGTCTCGGCAACAGCCTTGGGTGAATCCACCCACTTGGCCCCCGCGGCAATCAGGTCGGCAGCTTTGTCTTTGCTGCGTGTGTAGATGGTGGCCTGATATCCAGCCTTGATCAGGTGACCACACATGGATCGGCCCATAACTCCGGTACCTACCCAACCGATGCGGGTTTTGCCACTCTGTGCCTTTTCAATCGCCATGACAAGCTCCTGATCAAGAAAAAAGGGTAACGGGATTAGGTTTACACCGGATTGGGTCGTTTGGCAACAAATAGGTGAAGGTATGCCATGGATCTCTTCGGATTCTACAGGGTATGACGGCTGAAAGGATTGGACTTTTCATCAGTAAAACTTCAAAAATTTTCCTTGGACTATCAACCTGAGGTATAATGGCATGCACACTCGGAACGGCTTCCCGAAATTGGTGAATTCTCACCATATATGGGGGCAGATAACAGCGTGCGGGGCTGCTTATGCGCCTTATAGGATGGTTGGCAGTAAAACAGGTTCCCATCTGGCAAGATAATCGTTTCAGCCTTGCTTTTTACGGGATGTTGCTTGCAGGGGCTTTGCTCCTGGGAGCTCTTCTTATAGCTTGGGCTGGAAAAATTTGGAGGGAAGACCAAAAGAAAGGCTCCGGCAAGCCCGAGGATCAACTTTCCGAGTTCCGCTCCATGCTGGATTCTGGTGAAATCAGCCAGGAGGAATTCGAAAAACTAAGGCAAACACTGGGAAAAAAGATACTTCCGACCGCTACGCCCAAGGAAGCCACCCCAGCCAGCCCAAATCCCGAGCAGACCCCCCCCAACGGGGATGCCAACCCTTCTTGATCTTTCCCAGACGACTAATCTTGCGGAAAAACCTGACTCCACCGTAAAATCCCTCCATCCTTCAGCCGGGGAACCTTCCCCTGTAATGGTCGGCCTTCTGGTTTAAGGATTTGTGGACGCGTTTTCCTTTGAAGGAGAATTCATGGCAACCAAAGACTCTGGACCCGGTGGGAAGAAACCCACCACCTCCAACACCCGCAATCGCAACGCTTTCTGCTCTTTCTGCAGAAAAAGCTTCCGCGATGTGGGGCCTCTTGTCGAGGGTCCGAGTGATGTTTTCATCTGTGGCGAATGTATCGAGCTTTGTCAGTCCATCATCGACCAGGAAAAGCGTCGCAGGGGCAATGGCAAACAGCCTTTCACCCACATTCCATCACCCCGCACCATCAAGGAAAAACTTGATAACTATGTGATTGGCCAAAACCGCGCCAAGAAGGTTCTTTCCGTTGCGGTGCACAATCATTACAAGCGCCTTAGCGCGGGCTCCCAATCCAGCCCGGGCGATGTGGAACTGGAAAAGAGCAACATTCTTCTCATTGGCCCCACCGGCAGCGGAAAAACCCTGCTTGCGCGCACCCTGGCCAAGGTTCTTGATGTTCCTTTCGCGATTGGCGACGCCACCACCCTGACCGAGGCCGGTTATGTTGGTGAAGATGTCGAAAACCTGCTATTGAAGCTTCTTCACGCTGCCGACTTCGACATTGAGGCCGCTCAGCGAGGTATCATTTACATCGACGAAGTCGACAAGATTGCCAAGACCAGCCAGAATGTTTCCATCACCCGCGATGTAAGCGGCGAAGGTGTCCAACAGGCACTTTTGAAAATGCTGGAAGGCACCGTCAGCAACGTGCCGCCCCAGGGTGGCCGCAAGCACCCCGAACAGCAGTACATCCAACTGGATACGACCAACATCCTGTTCATTTGCGGTGGTACCTTCGTGGGCTTGGATGAAACCATTTCCCGCAGACTTGGTAAAAAGACCATCGGCTTCGGCAGCAATCCAGAAGACAAGGAACGCAACCTGGGCCAGCTTTTGAATCAAGTCACCAGTGACGATCTTGTCGAGTTCGGCATGATTCCCGAATTCATCGGCCGTCTACCCGTGCTTGCACCACTGGATCCGCTGGATGAGGATGCCCTGATTCGCATCCTTACCGAACCACGCAACGCCTTGGTTCGCCAGTATCAGAAGCTGTTCGATATGGAAGGCGCGGAACTGGAGTTCGAAACTTCCGCCCTCAGGCAGATTGCCAAGATGGCCAAGGAACGCGACACCGGCGCCCGTGGCCTGCGCAGCATTGTTGAGGAAATTATGCTCGACATGCAGTACGAACTGCCTGAACTGGAAAACAAGGGCAAGTTTGTCATCAACGACAAGGTGATCAAGGGCGAGGTCAAACTGATCGATTCCCAGCTTCCCAGCGCGGACAAGAAAAGCGCCTGAAGGAAAAAGGAAGAGCCTTAAATAATAAAGCCCGCAGGTACAAAGCCTGCGGGCTTTTCTTATTCAGACAGTTTTACTTGAGATCGATCTTCAATTCATT
>JBEGQX010000069.1:0-3779 GCA_041180805.1 Planctomycetota bacterium | reverse complement strand
GAATTCAGGATCATCTTGCGATTGTTGTCGTTGCCCCAGTTCCAATGGAAATGACCACCGGTATAACCAAAGCCACGGCCACCGTCTTTCCTTTCACAGGCCCATGCCAGAACCTGTTTCTCTTTGCGATCCAGAACCGCCTCGCGCACAAACTTGTTGTTGCTATGCGGGCCGTCAGGGCGTGAAAGTTTACCGTCTTCCTTTATCAGGGTATCCTTGGGGGGTAACGCACTCAGGATGGAGGTCACATTGGCCATCATCGGAACAAAGCGCATGTGGTAATACCATTCATCGTTGGTCTTGAAAGCCTGAACCCCGCGGGTAATGGGGTGGTTCTTTGCCAGGTCGGATTCACCAAGTTTCCAATGGGGATTTACAGACCAGTTGGGTTCGAAATAACCACCGATCCAATCCAGGAACTTATCGCCACTGGGGCCCTTTGGAACCTCAACAGCGTAGTGGAACATCGCCAAGCCCACACCCTTTTTGGCAAGGGCATCAATTTTCTCCAGATGTGCGTTGTAGGGGTGGCCTGCACCACCATCACTGTAAATAAGGATGCCATCGGCGTTATCCAGAATGGACTCATCCTTGGGCCAGCCATCTAGTACCACAGTGGTTTCCAAACCGGGCACATTCTCGTCTAGGGCCTTCTTTAAAAGCATGCATCCTGCCTTGAAGGAGTGTTGCCCGTAGCCATGGCTCTTGCGGCCGGCGATCATTACCAGTTTCTTTTTCTGGGTTGTCTGGGCAGTGGCTGGCGTAAATGCCAGGGATGCCAACGCACCAGCCAGCAGGCTCATGATAAAAAATCTTCGAAGCATTGTTTTCTCCATAATTATCGCGTGAATCGTGATGCCTTTAAGATAATGGCTGCGCAAGATGGGTGCCAGTAAAGAATGGCGAATCTCTTTCAAGCGAAGGCATCGATTGCAAACAAGTGGCCACGGAATTAAAATCAAGCATGTTTCAATTACTTATGTTTGTGAGGGAATCGTCATGGGAAATGGAATGATTCTAAAATTGATGTTTGCCTGTGGAATGCTGGCAGCGGTTGCAGTGGCGCAGGATACCACCAAGGTTGCCACGCCTGACCTTTCCGGCAGTTGGTCCGGTACTTGGCAAAGTGATTCCTCCGGCCATCACGGTCCCATGAATGCCCGCTTTGAAAGCTCTGGCGATGGATCCTACCGGGTGACTTTTACGGGCAGGTTCTTCAAGGTTTTTCCTTTTCGTTATACTGCCAATCTTCAGGTGACAGGGGTTGAGGGTGGCAAGGTGGTTCTGGAAGGAAGCCAGCGGCTGATAGGTTTTGGAACCTTTCAATATCATGCCACGGCGGATGCGGATCATTTTACCGCAACTTATCAAGCCCGCAGGGATCATGGGCAGTTTCTGCTTACCAGATCCCGTTAATTAAGCAGAAAGACCAAATACTGGCACAGGCTGGCAATCTTGCCCAGGGTTGGCCTCGTCTTACATATATGCAATTCGTTTTTTAAAAGGTAAGGGGTGCCCTATGGCGCGAACCATCCGACTTTGGATTGTATTTGGAATGCTGGCCGGCCTGCTGGGGTACATGATCCCCGGGGTACGGGCCTACAAATACGCCGAGGGAGATGAACCCTACCGCAAGCTTTTTAGCCAAGGCAACTTCAAGGATGCCCTGGAAGGCTACCGCAAACTGGCATTGGATACCAAGTCTGCCGGCAAGCAGGCGGCAGAATATTTGAACATGGCCTTGCAATGTCTTAGAAGCCTAGGCCGTACCCATGAAATAGATGATCTGCGCGACCAGGCCATGGAAGTTCACAAAAACCAATGGCAGTTCCAACGAGCGGTGGCACAATCCTTCCTTCAGGAGGAACATTATGGTTTTATCGTTGCGGGAAAGTTCCAGCGCGGTGGTCACCGGGGTGGTGGCAGGCAGGTAAGCAGCTATGCCCGTGACCGAGCCCGGGCGATGCAACTGATGGACGATTGCCTGAAGAATATCGCCAAGGCACCCGACAAGGGGGAATCCGCGAACTTCCATTTGGAATTTGCCGACCTGATTCTCCGGGGGTCCTCCGGGCATGAAGCCTGGCGTCTTCAGGTGCTGACCGATTTTTCCCAGATACCGGATTATGATGAGGCGCCTTTCTGGCATGGTTATCACGGTGTGACCCCTGCGCCTGTGGATGCCGAAGGTAAACCTGTATTTCATAAATTGCCAGATTCTTACGAGAAAGCCCAATCGGACGGCGAACGATGGCGATGGTTGTTGGCCGAAGCAGCGAAGATTGATCAGGGCCTGTGGGGCCAATCGAAGTTGCGTTTTGCCAGTTTCCTGCATCAGCAATTTGGTGTGCAAACACTCGCGGGGTATTTCCCAGGTTACATGGAAGGCAACGATGCCGAAACAGGAACCTACGCGCTTGGCAGCCTTACCGAAGAGGAAACCATTGCCCGCATCGCTTCGGGCATTCGCAGGTTGAAGCTTCCGGATGAATTCAATTATCTGAAACTCTGGAAGGAAATTACCAGCAAGGGTAAATCACCCGAAGCAGAGCAATGTCAGGAAAATATCTGTACGGAATATGAAAACCGCAGGCAGTACGAGCAGGCCGAGCAGGCGTGGAAAACTTTCATTCAGCAGTATGGCCCCGGTATTGGCGACCATCGCAAGAAACGGCTTGAACAGATCATTGGCAACTGGGGTAGGTTTGAATCCACGCCCGGTTTGCACCCCAATGAAAAGGCCGTGGTTCAGTTGCGTTATCGCAATGCGAACGAGGTGGAGCTTGAAGCTTATGAGGTGAATGTTGAAAACCTTCTGAATGATGTGATGTCTTATTTGAAATCCAGCCCGCGTCAGTTGGATTGGCGCAACTTGAATATTTCAGACATTGGCCAGAGGCTGGTTTGGGAAAACGAGAAAAAATACATCGGCAAAAAGGCGGCTTCCTGGAACCAGAAACTGAGTCCACGTCCGAGGCATCAGGATAATCGGGTGGATATTGAAATGCCCGCCCTTCCAGCCGGGGCTTATTATCTGACTGCAAAGCTACCCAATGGGAACACCAGCAGGATGGTGGTCTGGTTGCATGACCTGGCCATTCTTCAGAAGCATCTTGATGGCCAGATGTTTTATTTCCTGGCGAATGCCGAGACAGGCAAGCCAGAGTCCGAAGCCAGGATTCAGTTCTTTGGTTACAAGCAGGAACAGGTCAAGCCCAACGCCAACCAGTTTCGTGTCATCACCACGGAATTCGAGAAAAAAACGGATGCCGATGGTCAAATATTCCTGGATGCCAAGACGGCCCCACAGGAAATGCAATGGCTGGTGATGGCAACGGGCAGGAATAACAGCAAGGCTTATCTGGGTTTCCAGCATCATTGGTATCCCAACTATCAAAATCAGTATTACCAGACTGCCAAGGCGTTTGCCATCACAGACAGGCCAGTCTACAGGCCGGGACAGAAGGTGGAATTCAAGATTTGGGCAGCCCAGGCGAGATACGATCTGGAGGGGGCATCGCCTTATGCGGGCCGTGATATTCCCGTTATCATTCGCAACCCCAAAGGCCAGAAGTTACTGCAGAAGACTTTACGCGCTGACGCGCTGGGTGCGGTTCAGGGTAGCTTTGAAATCCCCAAGGATGCCACCCTGGGTAGATATTTTGTGGGCACGGAAAATAACAACCCTCCCGGAGGTGTGCAGTTTCGGGTGGAGGAATACAAGAAGCCCGAGTTTGAAGTGAAGATCAAGGCACCGGATAAACCAGTGATGCTGGGTG
>JBEGQX010000068.1:0-15517 GCA_041180805.1 Planctomycetota bacterium | reverse complement strand
TGTTAAAGGCATCAGCCACTTTCGGGCTGGAGATCATGTCGAATGCCTGTGTCAGGAAGCGGTCGATTCCCGCTGATTCTGATTTTCCAGCACTTGCCAGCACATCAGTCAACTGCTTGCGGGTTAGGAATCGATCCCCCTGGTTTTCCTGGCGTGGCAAAAGGCTTTCGATTTTCCAGGAAGGATCGGAAAGATCACGGCCGCCCGTTTTGAATACCTTGGCGGATGCCGGAAGAAATGCATGGCGGGTTTCTGCGGCCTGTTCGTGGTTGCCGGGCACCATGATATAAGGTGGCAGGTATTTGCAGTTGGAACCCTGCAGCAGCGAAACAATGGAACCAATATCCGGCATGGTTAACGCCGCGTTGGCAGGGTGTGAACCGGAAAGGGCATACTGCGTGCCATTGGGGTGGGCATCCGCACCACCACGCGTATGGTGCATGGAACGAATGACAGTCAGTTTGTTTGCAAGCTTTGCAGTCTTGGATAAAAGTTCGGTGAACTGAATGCCTGGCACATTGGTGCTGATTGGCTTGTAAGGACTTCGGTATTCGCTGATCGCATCCGGCTTGGGATCCCAGGTGTCCATATGGGACAAGCCGCCTTGTTCGTAAATGACAAGGATGTTTTTGGCCATGGCCTTTTTACCGGTAACCTCGGCGGCACTAAGACACTGTTGGTAGGTCAGACCCAACACACCAAGGCCGGAGGCGCTTAGAAAGCTGCGTCTGCAAAGGTTTTCTAACTGTTTCTTGCTGAAAGAATTGCCAGCCATCGGTTAGAATCCAAAAGTTCAAAGGTTGGGAGAACAAGCAGCTTGTTCCGGTGGGATTGATCAACAAATTCAAATTAAATCTTAAGTCATATCGGACGCCCAGCCAACCGGAATCACCAAAAAACCATTTGCATGGAAGGGAAATCAATCATGACACAACAGTTTATGACCAATCGACGGGCTTTTCTGGGGGCCACCGGCGTGTTGTTTCCCGCCATGGCTCTGGGGGCAGATGCATTCAACTCTCCCAGAACCATTCCCCCCAAGATTTCCTTGAACGGTAGAAAGCCCCTGGCGGTGATTGGTTCCACCTATTATCCGCTTTCGCACACCTACCATATAGCCGGTCGTTTTCTGGACGGTTATTACATCCAAGGCAAACACCATGTCCCCGAGCATTACATTCATTCGGTTTTTGTGGACCAGAAACCGGAGAATGATGTCTCGGCAAGTTATTCCAAGGCTTATGGTTTTCGATTGGCAAAGAGTGTCCGCGAGGCACTGCTGGATGAGAAAGGGCAGCTAGCGGTAGATGGTATCATGCTGATTATCGAGCATGGCAACTATCCCGAGAATGAAAAAGGCCAGATTCAGTATCCTCGTTACGAATACATGGAGCAGATTGTAAAGGTATTTCGCGAGGTGGGAAAATCTGTGCCGGTGTTTAACGACAAGCATCTCTCCATTACTTTTGAAAAAGCAAGCAGAATGGTTCAATGGTCCAAAGAACTTGGGTTTCCCTTCATGGCGGGGTCGAGTTTGCCATTTGTATGGCGAAGGCCGGAACTTGAGTTGCCATTGGAAACCCCCATTGAGGAAGGCATGATGGCTGCCTTCAGCAGGATTGAAATCTATGGGCTGCATACATTGGAAGCCTTGCAAACCATGATGGAGCGAAGAAAGGGGGGCGAAAGCGGCGTTCGCAGTGTCCAATGCATTCGTGGTGATGCCGTTTGGAAAGCCGGGGATGAAGGCCGTTGGAGCTGGAAACTTCTGGACGAAGCATTGTCCCGTAGCGAAACATTGAATCCCGGCGATATTCGGGTGAACACCAAAAATGTGACCTCACTTTCCATACCCCGCATAGAACCCATTGCATTCCTGATCGAATACAACGACGGCACCAAGGGAACGGTTATGTTGTTGAATGGGCATATCCAGGATTTTTGTTTTGCCGCGAAGATTTCTGGCGAGGAAAAAATGAAGTCATGTCTTTTTCGTCTGCCCATGCCACCCGGTGCAAGGTTTTTTGATGCACAGGTGAACAACCTTGAAAAGTTGTTTGTGAGCAAAAAGTCCCCTATTCCCATTGAACGAACTTTATTGACCAGCGGAGTGCTCGCCTCCGCGTTAGAAAGTAATTTTCAAAAGGGGAGAAAGCTTGAAACTAAAGAGTTAAATGTTCGCTATTTGGCGCCCAAGGAAAGTGGCTTCATGCGAGGAACACTATCGACTCATAAAGAGGGGGATTAAAAAAATGTTCCGCTGAATGAAGCTTCGGCGTCGCCCAGTCACCGAAAAATCAAAGCAGCGGAACAATTGTATTTTAAAACATGGGAAAAAGAATACAAGGAAACGGAAGGAAAAAATCCCATTTAATTATTAGCGTAATATTAGAGACATACGGGCCAAATTTTTTTGAGGAAAAATGAATCTGGGATGACCCGGAGCCAGTGGAATTTGAATTAAGGTTAGGTTGGATAAAAAAGTTCGTTAATGCACATTCATCAGAACCGTTAAAAATAGTATCCCCGTTATGATTTTTCCAATTGGCCCACTATTTGTAAATTATCCAAAATGTTAATTCTTTTCGCTTTGATAATTATTTCAAAACTTTGCACAATACCCTCTCTTGCTGAATTATGACCGCAATTTTTATGGTTGCGAATTCATCGGCAGGGCACTATAGTCCGTTCCTTTCCAAGGATTGTTATCCTTGAAATCATTGAATGGGTTACGGTTGAAGGATAGGTAATGCGTTTTAATTTGTTGGACAGAATAACTGAAGTGGTTCCAGGCGTCTCCTTAAAGGCGATCAAGAATTTGACCTTGGGTGAGGAGTATCTGGCCGATCACTTCCCAACATTTCCGGTGATGCCCGGGGTGTTAATGCTTGAAACCTTGGTGGAAGCCGGGGCTTGGTTGCTTCGCATTACCGAGGATTACAAACATAGCGTCATAGTCCTTCGGGAGGCAAAAGGTGTGAAATACGGCACCTTCATGGAACCCGGCAGGCAAATGACGATATCTGTTGAGTTGGTTGAAAAAGATGATAAAACCGCTGTTTTCAAGGGAAAAGGCGAGATGGAAGGGCAATCCACGGTTACGGCCAAGATTACCCTTCACAGATATAACCTGGCGGACAGGGACCCAGCCATGAAAAATACCGATGAACGAATCATCGCAAATTTTCGTGAGTTGCACAGGCAAATGACCATGAAAATGGTTTAAGTACCAAAGTTTATTTAGGACAGGAAGATCAGGATGCTGCTAAAAGATCAAGTTGCGGTAGTTACAGGTGGAAGCAGGGGCATTGGCCGGGCAATAGCCTTGGGGTTGGCCGGGCAGGGTGCCAAAGTTGCTGTTATCTACAAGGGAAGCAAGGAAGCAGCTGACGCCTTGGTTCAGGAAATTCAGGCAAAAGGCACCACCGCGGTTGCTATTCAGGCAGATGTCGCGGACTACGAAAGGGTTAAAGCGGTAGTCGAAGAAGTGGAAAAAGTGCTTGGGCCAGTTAATATCCTTGTAAATAACGCCGGAATGATCCATGACGACCTGTTTGTAAGGCTGGAACCTGATCAATGGAACAAGGTTATCCAGACCAATCTGGGTGGAACCTTTAACTTTTGCCATGCGGTTGCGTTCTCCATGATGCGCCGTAGAAGTGGCAGAATCATCAATATCTCCAGTGTCGCCGCAGATTACGTAAATCCTGGCCAAACCAACTACGCCTCCAGCAAGGGTGCCATTAATTCCTTTACCAGATCCCTGGCCGTTGAATTGGCTCCTCGGGGAGTAACAGTAAACGCTTTAGCCCCCGGTTTTATTGAAACAGACATGAGCGCCGCCGTCCGAAATAAGGCAGGCGATATGATTAAAAAATTTATTCCTATGAAGAGGTACGGCCAACCGGACGATATTGCCAATATGGCGGTGTTTTTGGCTGGTCCCCAGTCTAGTTATATTACTGGACAGGTGATCACTATAGATGGTGGATTAAGTCTGGGTGCGGTGGGTGGTTAACCCCCCTATTCCAGAGCTTTCGCTATAATTATGGAATGTGGATGCCATGGATATGGCAGTTGATTTGTTGGTAGTTGACCCGAATGGAACCTTTTTTACGGGTTTTCCTTCTAGGTCCCTTGTTTGAAGTCTTTTGGAGGATTTTGTAATGGCTAGTAAAGAAGAGATTTACGCTAAGGTATCCGCCACTTTGGTGGAAGCTTTGAATGTGGAAGAGGATGAAATCAAGCCAACCTCTACCCTTCAGGCAGACTTGGGCGCAGAATCCATTGACTTCCTGGATATTGTTTTCCGTTTGGAAAGGGAATTCGGGATCAAGATTCCACGTAACGAGCTTTTCCCAGAAGCCGTTTTCCAAGGCGACCCTGAGTTCGTTCAAAATGGCAAGGTGACCTCAAAGGGTCTTGCTGAACTCAAGGAAAAGATGCCCTTTGCCGACCTTTCCGATTTTGAAAAGAACCCTGAAGTAAGCAACTTCAGTGACCTTTTCACCGTGGACCTTATTGCCCGTTATATCGAAGGCAAACTGGCCGCTGGAAAGAACTAACACTTTCGGCAAAAGCTGTCCTGAAGTTTAATCTTTTTTAAAGATTTCTTCCCGATAGTTTTGATTTTATTCCTTCTGCATGGCAAGGTTTCTTGACCTATGAGATGGATTTGGATTGATCGGTTTGTGGAATTCCAAAGTGGCAAGTCAGCCAAGGCGTTAAAAAACCTTAGCTCTGCTGAAGATCACTTTAGGGATCACTTTCCCGGGTACCCCGTAATGCCTGCCCCTCTGATTATTGAGGGGTTGGCTCAAACCGGGGGAATTCTGGTTGGTGAAGCCAATCAGTTTCAGGAAAAGGTGGTTCTGGCGAAGATTCCCAAGGCCCGATTCGATCGTGAAATGATTGCTGGTGAACAGCTTCTCTACGATGTGGAGATTCTGATGCTGAGGCCCGAGGGGGCTTCGGTGCTTGGAAAAGTGTTTGTGGATGGAGTGCAGACAGCCGAGGTTGAGATCTTTTTTGCCCATCTGGATCAAAGCCGGTCCAAACAGATCTTTGGTGATCACAACTTCGTCTTTTCTGGGGAATTGAAACATCTTCTTGGGTTGGCAAAGGTTGCGGCCCAATCAGGCAAGGACAGCCCTGGCTAAGGGGAAGGCTATCCCCGTATATTTTGTTTTTGCCCGTGCTTTCAAGTTGTTGAAACGCCGGGTTTGGTAGGGTGCCATGGTTGCTTCTTCGCGCAGGGCTGTAATTACAGGAACCGGGGCACTGTCCCCGCTTGGAAATGATGCCGCAACTTTGCATGCATCACTTCTTCAGGGTCAAAGTGGTGTGAAGAAAATCACCAACTTTGATATCTCAGCCCTTCCCATTCAAATTGCCGGTGAGATTCCCGGCTTCGATGCAAAAAATTATGTCGATAAGAAAGATCGCAAGGCGCTGCGTGTGATGGCCAGAACCATTCAGCTTGCGGTGTCGGGCGCACAGTGCGTCCTTAACGATACAAAAGTCGACAAGGCAAAATTGGACAAGACCCGCTTTGGCGTGGTGTATGGTGCGGGGCTTATTGCCACCGAACTGCCTGAGATGGCTGATGCCGCGGTCCTATGCACCGATGGAACCCCGGGCAATGTTGATTTGGATGTTTGGGGTGAAAAGGGCCTTGGTGTCATTCAGCCTCTTTGGATGTTGAAATACCTTCCCAATATGCTGGCCTGTCAGGTGTCCATTCTTCATGATGCACAGGGGCCAAATAATTCAATAACCCAAAGTGATGTTGCAAGCTTGCTTGCGCTGGGCGAAACCTTTCGGCTTCTTGGCAGGGATAAGGGTGACTTCTTCCTGACCGGTGGCGCTGAAAGCAAAATCAACCTTCTTTCCATGACCCGTCATTGCCTGTTTGAAGAACTAGCGCATGACCCTGGTCACCCTGAAAAGGCTTGCAGGCCTTTTGACAAAAATCGTAATGGCATGGTAATCGGCGAAGGCACGGGCGTGATTGCCCTTGAGGAACTTACCCATGCCCGTTCCCGTGGAGCGAAAATTCTGGGGGAGGTTCTTGGCTTTGGTGCCGCCTTCGACCAGAAGAAAGATGGTGGTGGCGTTAGCCGTGCCATCGAGGCCGCCATGAAAGAAGCAGGTATATCCAACGCGGATGTCGACCATGTCAACGCTCATGGTGTTGCCACGAAAATCAATGATCGTGTTGAGGCCCAGGGTATCCACAAGGTTTTTGGCGACAAAGTGGATGTGGTGGCTTTCAAGTCTTACATGGGCAATCTGGGTGCGGCAGGTGGGCTTGTGGAATTGATTGTTAGCCTCGAAGCCATGCGAACCGGTCAGTTACCCGGAACACTGAATTACGAAACACCCGATACTGATTGCCCCGTGAAGGTTCTCAATAAACCCAGGGCAATGTCAAAACCTTGCGTGGTGAAGGTTGGCATGGACCAGACTGGTCAATGCTCCGCGGTGGTTGTTCGGGCTTGGAAAGAATAAGGCACAGCAAGATTCTGGAATACCAAGATGCGCAAAAGAATTGTAATTACAGGCATGGGTGCGATTACTCCGCTCGGCCATAATGTTCGGGAAATGTTTGATAACCTGATCGCTGGCAAGAGTGGCATAGGCCCGATCACCCGTTTCAATGCCCGAAAGTTCCCCACCACATTTGCGGCCGAGGTAAAAGGGTTCGAGCTTGCGAATTTCGTGAAAGATGCAAGTCGCTGGAAGAACTGCGGCGTTAACAGTCGTTTTGCAGCGGCTGCCGCCCAGCAGGCTCTCACGGATGCGGGCCTGATGCCTGAAAATTCCAATGTGGATCGCACCAGGTTTGGTGTTTACCTGGGTTCCGGTGAGGGTATTCAGGATTTCAACAACATGATTTCCCTGATTGCCCGCGCCTACAACAAGGAAACCAGAACTCTGGACAATCCCACCTTTGAAAAAGATGGCCTAAAGTATTTCCATGCGGGCCATGAATCTGAACAGGAATTGCATACCACCCCGGCACATTTGGCGGACTATTTTTGCCTGGAAGGACCAAACTACAACTGCCTTACGGCCTGTGCCGCAAGCAGCCAGGCCATTGGTGAAGCCTTGGAAATGATCCGGCATGGCGATGCAGACATGATGCTGACCGGTGGGTCTCATAGCATGATTCACCCATTTGGTGTGACGGGTTTCAATCTTCTTACCGCATTGTCCACATTCAAGGGTGATCCAACCAAGGCCAGCAGGCCGTTCGATCTTCATCGTGACGGCTTTGTCCTGGGTGAAGGTTCGGGAATGCTGGTGATCGAGGAGCTGGAGCATGCCAGAAAGCGTGGCGCGAAAATTTATGCCGAATTAACGGGTTATTGTTCCACCGCCGATGCCTTCCGCGTGACGGACAGTCATCCCGAAGGTCGTGGAGCCATTGCCTGCATCGCTGGAGCCATCCAAGACAGCGGTGTACCGGTTGAAAAAATCGGTTATGTAAACGCCCATGGCACCAGTACCCAGGTGAACGACCGTGTGGAAACGATCGGCATCAAGAGCGTGTTTGGGCCTCATGCCTACAAAACACCGGTAAGCAGCATCAAGAGCATGATGGGACATCTGATTGCTGCCGCTGGAGCCGTGGAGTTGATTACCTGCGTGGAATCCATGCGTACCGGATGGTTGCCACCCACCATGAATTACGAAACACCCGATCCTGAATGTGACTTGGATTATATTCCAAATAAGGCACGTCAGGTAAAGGCGGAACATTGCCTTAGCAACAGCTTTGGATTTGGTGGCCAGAATACTTCATTGGTTGTTAGCGCTTTCCATAACTAGGTTTTTCGGGCTGCTTTGCATGGAATTGATCTATTTAGGCCTGCTACTGTTGTTCGTTCCACTGATAGCCATGACAATTGGTTTGTCGGTAGCCTATTATCTCATTCAAAAAAAATACCTTCAGTTCGTTGGAAGAATCTTTCAGGAAAAACCGTTGTTTGTGATTCCCCGTGGTGAGCCAAATCCCGATGCGGAGGAAGTTCGATTTACCACCTCGGATGGTCTTACTTTGCAGGGTTGCTATTTAAAGACTGAAAAGCCCAGGAAAGGCGTGATTCTTTTTGGCCTGGAATTTGGTTCAAACCGTTGGTCCTGTTCTTCTTATTGTGACTGGCTTTTGGCCTCCGGTTACGACATTTTTACGTATGAAAGCAGAAGCCAGGGTGACAGTGATCGTCAGCCAAATTATGAACCCCTGCAATGGATTACCCAATACGAGGTTGATGATTGCAAGGCAGCGATAGCTTACTTGAAAAGCAGGCCGGACAAAGATTCCAAGGGTATTGGCCTTTTCGCCATGAGCAAAGGAGCCGCGGCGGGTCTGTTTATAGCTTCGGAAGATCCATTCATACGATGTATATGTTCGGATGGTGTTTTCGCAAGCATGACTACCATGGTCCCGTACATGCGCCAGTGGATAAGCATCTACAGCGACAAGGTTTCACTTCACCCGCTGATTCCTTCATGGTTTTTCCAAATTATAGGATACAACGCCATCCGACTTTCCGAGCAGGAAAGGAGCGGTGGTTGCCATTTCAAGCATTTGGAACCCAGACTTGCCAGGCTTAGGCAGCCATGGTTCATGATTCATGGTGCGTTGGATGGTTACATTTGGCCTGATATGGCGAGAAACCTTTTCAATTTGGCCAAAGGGCCCAAGCTTTTGTGGATTGTTCCCGGTGCAAAGCATAATGGGGGCATCCATGTCGCTGGGGATGAATACCGCACACGGGTGCTACAGTTTTTTAACCATCAATTGGCTGGCATGGAGCCGGCGCACAACTTTCCCAAAATTGCTGTATCTTCACTGGCCACAGCCAGATAGTTCTGGAAACATCCAATGCCATCCCTGCTTGAAAAAATAGGCTACGCTCTCAGCCGGGCCTTTCTTATGGGTGTTGTCTCCCCAATTATGGGAAGGTCCATCCAGCGGAAGATCAATCAATTTAACAAGGCCATTCAGAATCCGGTCGCTGTTCAGCAAAATCTGCTTTTCTCGATTCTACGCAGGCACCAAGACACTGACTTTGGCAGGGACTTTCATTTTAAGTCGATCAAGTCCATCAAGGATTATCAAAACAATCTGAAGGTTGGCGGTTACGAACAGATAGAGCCTTACATGGCCAGGGTGCGCAGGGGGGAGAATTCGGCCCTCCTTGCCGACAAGATGATTCACATGTTTGCCCTTACATCGGGCACTACCAATACTCGCAAGTATATTCCCGTTACGGATAGCTATCTGGAAGACTACCGCAGGGGCTGGAACATGTGGGGGCTTACAGCCTTCATGGATCATCCTGAAATCAAGTTTAAGCCCATTGTTCAAATGAGCGGCGATTGGGATGAATACCGCAGCGAATCGAACGTGCCTTGTGGAAGTGTCACAGGCCTTACCGCCCGCATGCAGAAAAAAGTTATCCGTTGGTTGTATAGGGTGCCTCCTGAAGTAAGTCGAATTAAAGATCCTTCCGCCAAGTATTACACTGCCATCCGTCTTAGTATTCCCTCCAAAGTGGGAATGATACTTGCCGCCAACCCCAGCACGATGATCAATCTTGCCAAGGCGGGAGATTTTGAAAAAGAAACCCTGCTGAAGGATTTGTACGAGGGCACCCTTTCCGAAAAATTTGATATTCCAAGGGAAGTTAGGGTCGCCGTTTCTGGAAGGATTAAAAAACACCAGGAACGTGTGGGGGAGCTTGAAAACATTATCAAGCAGCACGGAACCCTTTACCCAAAAGATTACTGGCCATCCACTTCGCTTCTGGGCAATTGGACTGGTGGCAGCATGGGTGCATACCTGCGCCACTATCCGAAGTTCTTCGGGAACATGCCTGTCCGGGATGTGGGATTGATTGCCAGTGAGGGACGCATGACCATTCCCCTGCAGGATAACACACCTTCCGGGGTTCTCGATGTCACAACCCATTTTTTTGAGTTCATCCCTGAAGAGGAAAAAAACTCCCCCAATCCGACCATTCTATTGCCGCATGAGTTGATTCCGGGAAGAAATTACTTCATTCTGTTTACAACCTCATACGGTCTGTACCGTTATGACATCCATGATGTTGTGCGTTGCACCGGGTATCATGAGAAGACACCTTTGATTGAGTTTCTGAACAAAGGCTCTTATTTTGCTAACCTTACCGGAGAGAAAATATCCGAATATCAGATCACCGGTGCGATGGCGAACATTCTCAAGGATTTGGATCTGGCACTGAATGTTTACAGTGTTGCCCCTGTCTGGAATGATGACCAGCCATATTATGGATTGTTTGTTGAATCCAGCGACTTGCCTGCGGAAAAGGCGCAAATGGTTGCCCAGCGGCTTGAAGCAGACCTGCGAAAATCCAATATTGAATACGAAAGTAAGCGGGAAAGTGCCCGCTTGGGACCCATAAGGCCGTTTTTGCTGCCTACCGGTACCTGGCAAAAGTGGGACCGAGAGCGCTTAAAAAAAACTGGCGGCACCTTGGAACAATACAAACACCCCTGCCTTATTAACGACCTCAAGTTCAAGTCCGAAGTCCTGCCTTAAAATAACCCCACCTGAATAGCAGATTGGGATTTAGCTTGCGGCATTGATTCCCATGCGTTCTGATCTATTTCAAATCATTTATGAAAGGATGCTATCCATGCAGCGATTACTTGTCGGGTTATGCTTGATGTTTGGTTTTTCTGTTTTGGCGCTGGCACAGGAAAAGGCTATTGGGCCCGAAGAAGCTGCCAAGATGGTTGATAAGACAGTGAAGATGGAAATGAAGGTTGAATCCGCCGGGATGGATAAAAACAAGAGCAACATGTTTTTGAATTCCAAGTCTAGCTTTAAGGAGGATGGCAACTTTACGGTTTTGGTCCGTGCCGGCGCTGCAGAAAAGCTCAAGGAAAAGTACAAATACAATGATCCGATCAAGTTCTTCAAGGGTAAGACCATCCAAGTTGATGGCAAAGTGGGAACTTATAACAACAAGCCTCAACTGGTTGTGGATGGCTCCGCACAACTTAAGGTTCTGGAAGAAAACGAAAAGAAGTAATCACCAACTGGCAGGTGGGTAATAACGCCAGTTGTGGAAAGTATCCTGAAGCGAGGCGATTGCAAGTTGCCTCGCTTCTTCCTTTTGGGGTTCAGAAAGGTAATCCACCCTGCTTGTGCCCAGCACACGGGTAAGCATTACCACGCCCAAATGCCCAAGAGCCCGCCTTTGAAAATCGGTGTCCCTGGGGCCGCCAAACCCAAAGTAAGTTGCCAGGAAAGTCCGAATTAGTTTGCCAAAAAGCCTGCGGTCTTCTCCTGCTTTGATGGCCTTCAAGGTAAGGTGGGCAATAAAAAAGCCCAAGTCCATGGCGCAATCTCCCAGATGGGCGGTCTCGTGATCTACTAAAATTAACCCACCCGGGTGAAGCAATAGATTTTTTGGACTGAAGTCTCCGTGGCAAAGACCCATTGTGGAGGATAAAAGGCTTTCCGACAGAGAAAGAATTCTTCCCCCAAGCTCCGGAAAAGCCTGTGCCAGGCGGTCGTAAAAGGGCTCTACACGAAGTTGCCGAAAAATCTCCCTGTCCTTGAGCCGGCCAAGAAGGCTTGGTTGCATGATTGATTCCACATGCAATCTGGCGAGTAATTCCGCGGCTTGTCTTGCCCTGCTGGTTTCTCCAACTCCATCAAGAAGTTCCTTTTTCCAGGGAACGGCAGGAGGTAATGCCACGCTCATAGCAAGAATATGGTTGTTGGAATCATGCCAGAGCGGTCTGGTCAGGTTGCTCTCCCCCATAAGCGGGAAAAAGGAATTTAGAAAAGCATATTCGCGGTCAACCCGTGCAGGGTCACTTTGCCAGTGGGTGTGCACCCTGAGATGTTCGCAAGCCTGCTTCAAAATGAAATTCTCATGACTGGTTTGGACCAGATACACATGGGCGGAAACACCACCCCCCAAGGGGCAGACTGTAAAATCGGCTGGTTCCCCACCCAGGCGGGATTTCAAGTAATTTGAAACATTGTCCGCGCTTAAGATATCCATGAATCAGGCGTAACCGTTGGGATGATCCCTGTGCCAGCGCCAGGCAGTTTCCACAATTTTTTCCAGTTCCAAGTATTGTGGATTCCAGCCGAGAGTATTTCTGGCAAGGTCGGAACAGGCCACCAGGGAAGGTGGGTCGCCTTCCCGCCTTTTGCCCATTCGAAAGGGAACTTCCAACCCGGAAACTTTCCGAACCGCATCAATCACATCCCGAACACTTTGACCTTTTCCAGTTCCCAGATTCAGTTTGAGATGGCTCGCCGGGCAGATTTTTTCCAAGGCCAACCTGTGGGCTTGGGCAAGGTCCAGAACATGAATGTAATCCCTGATACAGGTTCCGTCTGGCGTGGGGTAGTCATCGCCAAAAATCTCAAGGCCTTTGGTTTTACCCATGGCAGCGAAAATAGCCAATGGAATCAAATGGGTCTCAGGGGTATGATCCTCACCGATATCTCCCTTTGGGTCTGCGCCGGCCGCATTGAAATAGCGCAGGGAAGCACATGCCCAATTTTTGTGGCGGACCATGTCTTCAAGCATCCATTCCACCATGAGCTTGGTTCGGCCATAAGGGTTGATGGGGTTTTGGGGTGTGGCCTCTACAATTGGCATCGTTGCGGGAATGCCATACGTGGCGCAAGTGCTGGAAAAAACCATTCGGCGAACGCCCGCCTTTTCCATGGCATCCAGAAGGTTAAATGTCCCCAGAACATTATTTCGGTAGTAAAGGTCAGGTTGCTGAACCGATTCACCCACTTGGGCAAAAGCAGCAAAATGAATCACTGCCTGAATTCTCAGGGTAACCAGTATATGATCCAACCGCGCACTGTCCGAAAGGCTTCCTTCCACAAGGATGTCTGCTGGTACGGATGCTGCATGACCTTTTGACAGGTTATCAAAAACAGTTACCTCGTGGCCATGCTCCAGAAGATGGCGGACTGTATGAGAGCCGATATAACCTGCACCACCAGTAACCAGAACCCGCATGAAATGCCCTCCGCCTAATTGGTGATACCCTTGGTGATGCCCATAAATACATCTTCCAGATTCACCTCTTCCTCGGAAAGCGTGTTGAGCTTGTAACCGGATCGCACCAGTGCCTCGGCGATAAAGCTTCCCTCTTTCCGGTCAGAAGCCAGGGTGACCCGCAGGAATGGCAAAGGGGACTTTTCCTCAACCTGAAGTATGCCTTCCATTTTGCGAAGAAAGGTTGCTGCCTCTGCCATGCGTGATTCTTCCACACCAACATGAATAATGGTGTTTTGCCGAACCGTTTTAATGGCGGTCTCCACATCGCCATCAAAAAGAAGCTGGCCTCTTTCGATGATGCCGATCTTGTTGCAAATATCCGCCAGTTCCGGAAGAATGTGGCTGCTCACTAGGATGGTCTTACCCATGGATCGAAGTCTTTTCAACAGGTTTCGCATGTCGATTCGTGCGCGAGGATCCAGGCCGCTGGCGGGTTCATCCAGCAAAAGCACCTGCGGGTCGTGTAAAAGCACACGGGCCAGCCCAAGTCTTTGGGTCATGCCTCGGGATAGGCTGGTTACCAAGGCATCTCGCTTGTAACCCAAATCCACAAGTTCTAGAACTTCGTCACATTTTTTGCGGCGGTCTGCTCCCTGGATTCGGTACGCGGCAGCGAAGAATTCAAGGTATTCGGTTACCTTCATGTCATCGTAGACACCAAAGAAATCCGGCATGTAACCGATCAGCTTGCGAATCTCGCGGGAACTGTTGTAGATGGAATAACCACAAACAGTAGCTTCACCCCAACTGGGATTCAAAAGGGTGGCAAGAATGCGCATGGTGGTGGTTTTGCCTGCCCCGTTCGGGCCGATAAAGCCATACACATCCCCACGATCCAGTCGGAGATTCAAGCGATTAAGCGCGTAAAGGTCACCATACATCTTGGTCAGATCACGAGTTTCAATCATTTTTTTTCACCTGTCTTGTCGGTGATGGGTTCGGTCCCTTGTTGGATGGCAAGAATGGCCCGAATAAAAGTTTCCTGCGAGCTTGCAACTTGAACCGGGGAATTCGTTTTCCCGGTGGTTTCTGATATTTTCGCATTTAGGGAGCAGGCAGCCTTGTCAGTTTTGTCGGAAGTGTGCCCCACCAGAATCACCTCCTCGGCATGACGGATGCGTGTGGTTGCATCCAGAAAAGATTCAGCAACCTGCTTCATTCTCCAGCTTTGATCCAGGTTGCGAAGCATGCTGTTGAACAAAGGGTCTGTTGCCTCCGGGTGGGCGTGAAACAGGGTGGCCTTTAGAAGTCTCTGCAGACTGAAATATTGGGTGTCCCTGTTCGGTGGAATGAATTGGCTAAGGATTTTTGAATCGTACCAATTCTGTACGGCAAGGCCCCTGCCGCCCACTTGCAGGTTATCAATCCTTCGGGTTTCCCCGGGCTGAAGTTTGCCCAAAGAATACCAGGTGTCATGATAGAAAAGTGTGGAATCCTCAATTTCAAAAGGCAGATTGTTGGTGATGGAACCAATCAGAATTGTTGGGTCGATCCTGGAATGGCGCAAATTGGCATTCACTGGCGATGATTCAGCCTTAGCGGACCACTGTCCTTCAAAGGTGGCTGTGGCCCATGCGGGTATGCCAAAATGCTCCACTCCATTTCCACCCGGGGTGTATTCGTAGGGTGTGCGAAACAGGGTTCTGGAACCACCCCGAAAGTTTCTATCCGGAGGTTCCAGAACAGAAATCCTGGGGGAGTTTGGCTTGGTCAACCCACGCATCTTTTCGGGGTGCTGAATCTCAAAAGAATATTCCCCCGGAGCCGGACTGAAAAAAGAAAACCAGGAGGAAGCTTGGGTCACGCCCAAGGTTTGGTCCACATCAAGCAAATCGATCTTATTGAGGCGGGCCTGGTTGCCCTTGAAGGATTCCGCGGTTGCCCAGGCTGCCCAGGAACATCCCAGTACTATCAACGGAAAAGATATCCAGGTAAGGCCGGGCTTTTTAAGCCATCGTTGGGTAACAAGATAATCCAATGGGCCAACCACGCCGATGTAAGTAAGTAATAGAATTGCAACCCATCCGAATGGGAAGACAGGCACTTGCTCGAAGGTTTCCAATGATCGCAAGAACTCCCCTGAAATTTCCTGGCGTGGAACGGAGGTATCCGGGGGAAACTTTCCCGGTGCATAACCCGGGTTGCGAGGAGAAAGCTCAATCAATAGTTGGTTGTAGAAAGATTGCTGGCCATCCCAAGAGGTAAAAGGCGCTTCGTCGAATTGAAGCGCGAATAAAAGAATCCTGCCTCGGGATCGTGGAATTTGAACTAGTATGGGCCTTTCCACCGGATCCGATGGTTCAGATGGTTCACGCACCACGGTTTGGGCAAATCTTCCGGGTTTTAGTACCGCAAGTTCCTTCACCCTCATGGGAAGCAATTGTCCCACCAACGGGGTTACCCAGCGATTCAGTCCGTTC
>JBEGQX010000067.1:0-15616 GCA_041180805.1 Planctomycetota bacterium | reverse complement strand
GAAAGAACCCTGTCTTCCAATATGATCTTGTACGCGGAATAGATTCTTTCATCCATGAGGCGGAAAGTTTCTGTTAATGGCGGAAGAGAAATTCCTTGGAATTGATCAGCGCCCATTGCAGGTCTTCCCACGCCAGACGCTTGTCCTTGGCCTTTGCCAGGTGCGCGGTGGCCACCTTCAGGTCATCCTCGGTGGGCAGGCGATTTAGTGTGCAAAGGTAAAGTTCGGAAAGCATGTCCTTTTCAGGTTTGTTTTCCTTTAGCAGTCTGCTGATGCGGTTGGAGGTGCTGCGAATCTTGTCGTTGATGGTTGGGCCATTGATCAACTGCAGCGCCTGCGCGAGGTTAGAGTCCGATTCGCGTTCGCATTCGCAGGCAAGCTCGCGGGCGGGCTGGCCGAATGTCTTCAGGAACAGGTGGTTGATCTCGGTATCTGGCAACTGAATGGCTCGGGTTCCCAAGGGCAGGCCTGCGAATTTTTCAGGCACTTCGGTGATACCACAAATGGCATCCAGTAGCTGTTCCGCGGTAAGCAGTCGGGTGCTGGCGTGCGAGAAATACTTGGTGTCATCGCTGTTCTCGGAGTTTGGCTGGGCGCTAAGCTGGTAGGTTTTTGAATTCATGATCGTTTTCACCAGGTGGCGCATGTCGTACTTGTTCTTGATGAAGTCAGTGGCCAGCGCTTCCAGCAATTCGTCGTTGGCGCTGGGGTTGGATTCACGGAAATCGTCCACGGGATCCACAATGCCCTTGCCCATCAGGTGGAACCATACCCTGTTGACCACGGACTTGGCAAAGAATGGGTTGTCCACGCTGGTCAGCCAGTCGGCAAGCACGGTTCGGCGATCGGTTCCGGTTGGTATGGCCGCCACGGTTCCACCGGGAAACTTCGGAGCCATTACCTTGCCGGAGCGGGGTTGGGAAACTTCACCAGCGCGGTCTTCGTAGATGATTTCGCCGGCGGCTGTCTTGGGGTCGGGGCCAACATCAAGGTTATCTTTCTTGACCTTTACTCGGGCAAAGAAGGCCGCCAGAGAATAGTAATCGTCCTGGGTCCATCGTTCGAACGGATGATTGTGGCACTTGGCGCATTGCATGCGGAAGCCCAGAAAGAGTTGCGCGGTGGTTTCAGCAAGGCTTTGAGAATCCCGGGCGATGCGGTAGTAGTTGGCCTGCGGATTGGCGGAAGCATTGCCACGGGCGGTGATCAGGTCGCGAACCATCTGGTCAATTCCAACATTGCGATCGATCTGGTCGTGGATCCAGTGGTGGAAGGAATGGATGCCCTTTACCTGGATGGTCTTGCGGTTGTTGCGAAGAATGTCCGACCATTTCAGGGTCCAGAAGTCGGTGAATTCCGGCCTGTTGACAAGCGATTCAACCAGCTTGGTTCGCTTGGCGGGGTCTTTACTGTCGAGATACTCCTGGGTTTCTTTCGGGCTGGGAAGTATGCCACAGCAATCCAGATAGGCCCTGCGCAGGAATTCCTGGTCGGTGCAGACTTCCGAAGGGGGTATGGAAAGCAGTTTCAGCTTGGCGTAGACATGGTTGTCGACAAAGTTGTTGGCGGTGAGTTTGTCCCAGGCGAAGTTGGTTTTCTTTTCCAGATAGGTGAAGCGGATACTGACCATTTCCTCGAGGTAGCGCACCAGGATAGCAATTTCGCCTGCCTGCTTGAATTCCACCAGGCCGGATGATGAAACATCCGCCACTGCGACATCTGATGAGGTGAACACGGAAAGCGGTGTGACATCACGGGAGGTGCCATCTTCGAAGATGGCTTTTACGCTTAGCTGCTGGTAAGCCGATGGTGAGTGAAGAAGCCTTGCGCCGGGGAACACCTTGATTTCCTTGAGGGCTGGCAGCTTTTCAGAATCGTTCTTCAGGCCCTCTGCCATCCAACCACGTACAACGCTGGTAGCTTCGCTGGCAATATGCCAACGCTGGCCTCCTTCATGGGGCACGCGGCCGAGACCTTTCAAAAGCATCAGGGATTGATCAGGTTCCTCGGCTTCGGTACGCCTTGCCAGAACATCGCGTGTTAGCTGCAGATAGTCGGCGGCGGGGTCAAACCCTCGCAGGCTTAGCTTGAACCCGTTTTTGCCCGAAGGGGTGCCATGGCAGGCACCCATATTGCAGCCGCCCACATTCATGGCAGCAATCACATCCCTACGGAAACTGATGGGATCCGCCTTGGAGTAATTTTGCACCACTACATCGGCGGTGGCTTCCTTGTTGCCGACCTTTATTTTCAGCTTGGTGTTTCCATCTGCCATGGCACTAAGCAAGCCACCCTTGGCAAGGCTGGCGACCTTGGGGTTCTCGATTTCGATGGAGGAAAAATGGGTCAGGTCCCTGGTCTGGCCGTTGGCGTATTTCCCCGAGATAACAATCTGGCTGAAGGCGCGCTTGGAATTAAGCTCGACCTTGGCGGGAAAAATCTCGACGCTTGTCGGCGAACCGATGATTTCAGCCCTTCGGGAGGCATCCTGGGTGACTTCACCATGCGATTGGCTCACGCGAATGGTAAAAAGCATGGAAGCCAGGCATGTTAGAATAATAAATCGATATACATTTTTCATGGCAATCATCCTTGGAAGCGAAAACGCCATCTTCTTTTCTGGTGGGATACCTGTCAGGCAAGTAAATTAAGTATAACCTTTCCCAAGAGGCTTGCTAATAGTAATTTCACAATAAAAGCCCATGTTAACACTTAGTCAGGATGGCACCGATGAATGATGCATCACTTCAGTTCCTAAAGACCATGCTCGAAACCCCAAGTCCCTCCGGGTATGAGGCCCAAATACAGAAAGTCGTGCGGGACTGGGCCCAGAATTACGCGGATGAGATTCATACCGACCGCCATGGCAACCTGCATTGCATTCGCAAGGGTTCGCATTCTAATTCAGGCAAGACACGCAAGCTGATGCTTGCCGGCCATTGCGATCAGATTGCCCTCATGGTTCAGCACATTGACGAAAATGGCTACCTGTATGTCCAGCCGATTGGCGGTTGGGATATGCAGATTCTTCTGGGCCAGCATTTGACGGTTTGGGGGCGAAGCGGTGCGGTGCATGGTGTTCTTTCCCGCAAGGCGCCTCATTTGCTTACCAACGAGGAACGCAACAAGGTGCCTCAGTTTCAGGATGTATGGGTGGATATTGGCGCGAAAGACCGCAAGGAAGCCGAGTCCATGGTGATGATTGGTGATGGTGTTACGGTGGCGCTGGGGTTCAAACCCATGTTAAACCAGCTTGCCAGTTCCCCGGCCATGGATGACAAGGTGGGTGTTTGGACTGTCATGGAGGCGTTGCGTTTGCTGAAGGGTCGCCAGCCCAGGGTAGACGTGTATTTTGTATCCACCGTGCAGGAAGAAATCGGCCTGCGGGGTGCAACCACCAGCGCCCAGGGAATTCTGCCCGAGGTGGGTGTTGCCGTGGATGTGTGCCATGCCACCGACACGCCGGGAAACGACAAAAAGAACATAGGTGATGTAAAGCTAGGTGAAGGGCCAGTGCTGCATCGGGGCCCGAACTTCAACGAGAAGGTTTTCCAGCGCATGGTGGATGCCGGCAAAAAGAGTGGGGTTCCCATTCAGCTTCGTGGCATCCCCAAAGGAAGCGGAACCGATGCAAACGCCATGCAGGTGGTCGGTTCCGGTGTTGCCATGGGTCTTATTGGAATACCCAACCGTTATATGCACAGCCCTGTGGAGATGGTAAGCCTGAAAGACCTGGAGGGTGCCGCACAATTGCTGGCCGAATTCTGCATGGGCGTTAGCAATGAGGATTGCTGGATTCCTGAATAAAGAGCTTGCCAAAGCACAAGAATAATGTACTCTTGTACACCATCAGTTTTGGAGGGTGCAAGTTATGGATTCTTTGCTTCAGGATTTGCATGAATCTTTGGATCGGTGGATGGAAAGGGTTCTTGAAAAGGCGGGTGTGAATTCTGCACCGGTGGATGCAGAGCTACTTGCCAGGCAGAAGATATGGGAGTCTTACGGTCTGGCTGCGCCTAAAAACTACCGTAAACCTCCCCCCGCAACCTTTGATACCTTGGAACCCGATGCACCCCTTGTGCGCAGGCAATGGCAGGCAGCGCAATATCTGGGATGTGTTTTTCAGGAGGAAGCCAGGCGGCTGTGGCAGGAAAGCCAGGGTGAGGAACAAATATCCGGCATTTCCTGGATCAATCTACTGGCGCAAAGGTTTCTGGTGCCCACCGGTTGGTTTCAACTTGCGTGTCAGGAACTGGACTTTGATTTAATGGAAATCAAGAAACGGTTCCGAACCGCACCCTATGAGATTCTTGCGCTGAGGTTTTTGGATCTACCAAGGGTTTGCGTGGTAACCATTGTGGATAACAGCCATGTGGGAAAGAGAAAGTCCAATGGCTATCGCCCCGGCAAGAATTTGCAGGCCGCCGAGGTAGAGGCTCTGTCGTATACGCAAGAATACAGCCGGCCGAAGGAGGTCAGCAAAAAAGGTTGGGTGGCAAGGTGTTGGCCGGTGCACAGTTTGGATTGGAAGCGGGAGATACTGTTGTCATGGCCACCGGAAGAGGAAAATCTTGAAGAAACGGGATAAAAAATGCTTGACCGAAAAAGAAAAGAGTGTAGATTGATGATGAGACGCAATCTCAACAAGGGGCGTAATTGATCCAAGCCATGAATATTCCGCTGGATTTGCTGCAAACCGGAGAATGGGCTGAGGTCACCGAGGTGACTGGCAGTCCTTGTTTGGTTTCGCGCCTTTCCGAGCTTGGCGTGATGAATGGTTGCAAGCTATGCATGTTGCAACCGGGCAAGACCTGCCTACTGCAGGTTGGTGGCTCCAAGATCAGTCTGGGTTGCGCTCTTTCCGATTGCTCCATTTTTGTTCGCCCCGTCGAAGCCTGAAATTTCCCATGCCTTCATTAGATCAGATTCCTGTTGGTACCCGTGGAGTCATACTTTCCATCACGGGTGAGGATGTCATTGCCCAACGGTTGATGGAAATGGGCGTTATCGATGGGGAGCCTTTTCATCTATTACGCACTGCGCCTCTTGGAGATCCTTTGGATGTTGAGATTCATGGCTACCGGCTAAGCTTGAGGAAAACCGAGGCTGCCAGAGTGCAGGTGCAGATATCGTGAGCCACGAACCAACTACAAATCCTGGAAAAATCATTCGATTAGCCCTGTTGGGAAATCCCAACACCGGGAAGACCACGCTTTTCAACGCACTTACCGGCCTGAAGCATCGGGTGGGAAATTACCCCGGTGTAACCGTGGATATTAAAAAAGGTTCCTTCACGCATCAGGGAACCGAGTTTGAAATTCTGGATATTCCCGGAACCTACAGCCTTGCCCCTCGCAGTCCGGATGAGTTGATTTCCGTCGAGTTGGTTCTGGGTTTAAATCACCTGGAGCCGAAGCCGGATGTTTTGCTGGTTATAGCCGATGCTTCCAATCTGGAGCGCAACCTCTACCTTGCAACCCAGGCTTTTGAGACCGGAATCAGCGTGGTGCTGGCCCTTAGCATGATGGATTTGGCCGAGAAGGCCCAGATTCGTGTGGATGCCAAAAGTCTTTCCATGCAGCTTGGTATTCCTGTGGTTCCCATCCATTCCAATAAACGCATCGGGCTGGAAGAACTCAAGCAAAGTCTGCTTGAGGCTGTGCGAGAAAAAAAGACCGCCGCATTGGTTCCTTTTCCGAACGAGCTCGAAGATTCCTCCCGCAAAGTGCTGGGCATTCTTAATGAAAGCGGGAGTCTGTTCCTGGCAAGAAGATTGCTTCTGGAGACAGATGGATTTCTTTCTCGAAACCTTTTGCCATTATTGGGTGATGGCCTGAAACAGGCAGTGGAGGTGGAAAGGCAATCCTTTGCTTCCAAGGGTATCAACCCTGTGAGCATCGAGGCCAAGGTTCGCTACGGCTGGATTCGCGAAATTATTTCTCCCTGTGTTACCAGGCCTTCCGTCAAGCCGGTGACCTGGACGGACAAGGTAGATCGATTGTTGACCGATCGTATCTGGGGCATGGTGTTTTTCTTCCTGATCATGTTTGGAATGTTTCAGGCCCTGTTCACCCTGGCCAAACCTCTGATGGATCTGATAGACGAAGGCAAGGCTGCGCTGGGTGGAATTCTTGGAGACATGATTGCGGAGGGTATGTTCCGCAGTCTGGTGGTGGATGGATTGCTGGAAGGCGTGGGCGGAGTGCTGGTGTTTTTGCCCCAGATTGCAATTCTTTTTTGCCTGCTGGCAATTCTTGAAGACTGTGGCTATATGGCCCGGGCTGCATTTCTTATGGACCGGGTGATGGCCAAGTGCGGCCTGAGCGGGAAATCGTTTATTCCCATGCTTTCCTCGGTGGCGTGTGCCGTTCCCGGAGTACTGGCCACCCGCGTGATTGAAGACAGGCGTGACCGGCTTGCCACCATATTGGTGGCACCCTTGATGAGTTGTTCAGCGCGACTGCCTGTTTACTCGCTGATGATCGGGGCTTTCTTGACGGAAGGTTATCCGAACTGGTTTCCCGGTATTATTCTCTTTTGCATGTATTTGTTGGGTTTTATTCTGGCTCCTCTTGGTGCACTATTGCTAAAGAGAACCCTTTTAAAAGGCCAAGGTAGCCCATTTCTTATGGAGTTACCGACTTATAAAAGGCCATCCTTCCGGATGGTTTGGGCCAGGGTGTTGGATGCGTCCTGGTCTTTTGTACGCAGGGCAGGAACCTTGATTGCAGCTTCCATGGTTATAATTTGGGCGGTACTTTATTTCCCAACCAGCCATCCGCAGGGTGGCAGCTATCCTGAAAAAATCGCCGAGGCCAAGACACCCGAGGAAAAAGATACCCTTGAGGCGGAGTGGAAAAAGTCCAGTTACCTGGGCCGGGTTGGAGTTTTGATTCAACCCGTGGTACAACCCCTGGGTTGGGATTGGCGCATCGGCGTCGCCACGCTTGCCAGCTTTCCAGCCCGTGAGGTTGTGGTGGGAACCCTGGGTATTCTTTTTGAAGCTGGTTCTGGTGAAGGTGAGGAAGTCGAGCAGAAGCTCAGAGAAATTCTTCCCAAGGTGACCCGAACGGATGACCCCTCCAAGCCATTATTCAACATTCCTGTTGCGCTCTCGTTGATGGTGTTTTTTGCGCTCTGTAGTCAATGTGCCAGCACCCTGGTTGTCATCAAGCAGGAAACCAGATCCTGGTTTTGGCCTGTATTTACTTTTGTGTACATGACTCTTCTTGCTTATGTGGCCGCTCTGCTAACCTATCAAATAGGGATGATGTTCTAAAACCTCGTTTGCAGAAAGGAACTACCCATGGACTGGCAACCATTTGCAGTCGGACTTGTGGTGGTGCTTGCTGCCATCTACCTGATCAGGAATGCCCTCCGGAAAAAAGGGTGCGGAGGCAGTTGCGGCTGCTCCAAGCCAGTGGAGAAAGCGCGGAACGCCGATTATTGGGTGGGAGAATTGCAGCTAAAGACCCGGGAAAAAAGCTGAAACAGCATCCGCATTGCCCGAAAAACAAGTTCCTGTTATCCTCCGCCCTCGAGGTCCGGCAAGATGCCGGAAGATGGTTAAAATGATAAAAATGGGAAGGGAAGCCCATGCGTTGTTTAGTCACAGGCGCCGCTGGATTCATTGGTTCGCACCTTTGCGGAAAGCTTTTGGATCTTGGACATCAGGTCATTGGGTTGGATGCCTTCATTCCGTACTATCCCAGGGAAATCAAGGAAGCCAACCTGAGTGTGCTTCATGGCCGGAAAGGCTTCCAATTTCTGGAGTCCGACCTGCGCAAAGACGGATTATCCCACTTGGTGCATGGCACCGAGGTGGTATTCCATCTTGCGGCAATGGCGGGACTGAAACAAAGCTGGGTGGATTTTGATCTCTATTCCTCGTGTAATCTTTTGGCGACACAGCGTTTGATCGATGCGTTCCGCGGATCGGAATCTCTCAAAAAGTTCGTTTATGCATCAACCTCTTCGGTCTATGGAAAATTCAGCTCGGGTGACGAGCAGGTTTCCACTCGTCCTGTATCGCCCTACGGTGTGACCAAGCTTGCCGGTGAGATGCTGTGCCATGCGTTTCGGGAGGAATTCCATCTGCCAGCCGTGGTGCTGAGGTATTTTTCGGTCTATGGGCCAGGGCAAAGGCCTGACATGGGATATCACAAGTTTGTGAAAGCAATGCTGGAGGGAACCCCGATTACGGTTTATGGCGATGGCCATCAAAGCCGGGGAAATACCTTCGTTGCAGATTGCGTGGATGCGACCATTGCAGCCGTGAAAGCCCCGGTTGGGGAGACGTACAACATTGGTGGCGGGGAAACTGCTTCGGTATGGGATATCCTTGGGAAGCTGGAAAGAATCACCGGCATGAAAGCCAGGGTAAGGCAGGAAGAGGCCAGGGCAGGGGACCAGCGCACCTCGCAGGCGGATATTTCCAAGGCAACCAGAGACCTTGGCTGGTCACCCAAAGTCAGCCTGGATGATGGCCTGGCCCGTCAGGTGGCCTGGCAGCGCGGTCATGCTGTTCGCAAGGCTGCCTAGCAGGTGTAGCCAATCGATTGGAAGTGTTCTTTTCCCAGCACGAAGGGTCGCCTGGGAATTGTTTTTAAATCAAAGAACGACAATAATTCACCAGCCGTAATGGGTTCCATGGTTGGAAGCCAACCACACGACCAGGCAAGTAATCCGAGAATTTTCTCTGCCGAAACGCCTTGTTCCCGAAGGGTGGAAATGCGCGTGTCTCCATGGCGCTTTGCAAGTCGTCTGCCATCCTCGCCCACAATCAGCGGAACGTGAAAATATCCGGGGGCTGCAAGTCCCAGGGATTTGTAGAGCAGAAGCTGCCTGGGTGTTGATGGGATGAGATCATCGCCACGAACCACCTGATTGATACCTTGAGCGGCATCATCCACCACGACTGCAAGCTGGTAGGCGGGAACACTTTGCCCGGCGGTGTCGCCCATGCGCCAGATCACAAAGTCCCCGGATTGTTCGCGGTACCTGCCAGGAATGAAGCCGTGGAAACCATCGTGAAAGTCAGGTTCCCTGGGAGGCAGCCTGAATCTCCAGCAGAAGGGTTTCCCCTGGATATTGTTGGCATCGGCTGCTTGCCGGTGGGAGCAGGTGCCGGGGTAAACCGGTTCTCTGCCGTCCTCGTGGGGAGCGCTGGCCGCTTGCAGAACTTCGCTTCTGGTGCAGGTGCATGGGTAGACAAGTTCCTGTTTTTTTAATTCTTCCAAAGCCTGATGGTATAAGCAAAATCGCTCTGTTTGCACCAGTACTTCCCCATCCCAATCCAAGCCGAGCCACTTCAGGTCATCGATGGCCTGTTGGGCGGCCCATGGCTTTACCCGGGGGGAATCGATATCTTCCATGCGCAAAAACAGGGTGCCTTGGTGAGAACGTGCCATCAGCCAGGCTATGAGATAGGTTCTGGCATTGCCAAGATGTTGCGCACCGGTTGGGGATGGAGCCAGTCTTCCGATAATGGTTTGGGGATCGTTCAACGGCTTGCTTCCGTCAAAATCTGGCCCATGAAATTGAGAATCTTCTCGGACACCGATTTATCCGGCTTGCTGGCATCAAAGATGATTTTCATGTGATTGCTGGAGGTAATTTCCTCGAAGGAAACCCGGTTGCCCTGGTCTTTCAGTGCTTTCTGGAATCTCTGGCATTCCTTGCTGTCGCACATGGGAAGCTCCCTGTCGGCACAAAGGATCAAAAAGGGTGGCAGGCCCTTGCGCGCATGGTGGATGGGGGATGCCTGTTCCTTTACTTTGCTGTCAGTTCCAAAAACGCTACCGAGAATATATTTGGGAATCTCGTAGACCCCGCTGATGGAAATGACCGCAAGAATGCATCGCGGATCAATGTTTTCTTTTTTGAGGTAGGATTCATCACAGGTAACCAATGAAACCAGGTGCCCTCCCGCACTATGGCCGCACAAAAAGATTCTGTTGGGGTCGCCTCCATGTTTAGAGATGTTTGAATGTGTCCAACTGATCGCCCTCGCCACATCCTCGGCATGGGCTGGATGTTTAACCCTTGGAGAAAGGCGGTAGCTGATCACTGCGGATACAATACCCCGGCTGGCCATGAATTTTCCGATGGCAGAATAGATCCCCCAGAAGTCCTTGTCTCCCTGAACCCAAGCACCTCCGTGGACAAAAACAAAGACAGGAGCGTTATTGGCGCCCTTGGGGGCATAGATATCCAGTTTGTGTTTCACTGGGTCTCTGTCGCCGCCTTGGTAATAATCAATGTTTCGTCTTTCTATCACCTCGAAAGGTTTGAAAGAGTCTGGTTTCACATTTTTTTCCGCAGGTGGAAAGGCGGAAGTGAATAGTGTAACCAGATTGACCAGGAAAAATAGGCAAGGCATATCTGTTTTGCTCCCCTGGAAAAGCTCCCGTCAAAGAAAGTTCGACTTCCCAGAAAACACATCCTACCTTATGAGGCTTCATTGGAGGAAGAGATGCGTTCGGTTGCCCTAATATTTATGCTTGGCCTTCTGGGGGGGTGTACAACCTCCAACCAGGAGCTAGTGCGTGATTATCACAATGATGGTCTGCATTTGTTCAAGCAGGGCCGTTATTCGGACGCCGAGGAAAGTTTCCAGGCCGCGTTGAAATTACAGCCGGCCGACCCGGGCATCTACTATAACCTGGGGCAGACTTACGATTATCTGCACCGTAAACAGGAAGCTGAAAAGTATTATCGCGAATGCATTTTGCGCAGTCCGAACCATGCGGGGGCCAGGCACGCCCTTACCATATTGTTGATGAATCAGAACAAGCAGCAGGAAGCGGTGGAAGGGGTTGAGGATTGGCTTAAAAAATCCCCCAATTGCGCTGCCGCCTATGCCGAGGATGGTTTTCTTTGGAAGCAAATGGGTGATATGCCAAGGTCCCAGGCCCGCTACCAGCAGGCTTTGGCCTTGGACCCCAACGACACAAGGGTGCTGACCGAACTGGCGGAAGTTTACGAGAAATTGAACCGTCCGGATCGCTCGATGGTTCTTTATCAAAGGGCTTTTGAAATCAACCCGCATCAGTTGGCTGTTAAAAAGAATATCGATCGATTGCGATCCATAGGCACACCTTTGCCACACCCGGATTGATGGGAAAATCATGGAACCCTGTTACTTGCTGATATCGTTGCATAAATGGAAGGCCTTTTCGGGAGATAACTACTTTCCTGAAAACTACGAAGCCGAGGGCTTTATCCACCTTTGCAAGAAAGATCAAATTGAATGGGTGGCGAACAGCTTTCTTAAGGAAGTCAATGATTTGGCAGCCTTGGAGCTTGATTTGGAGCCATTGAAAGCCAAGGTGCAATGGGCCGATGTTCCCGGGGTGGGTTGTTTTCCACACTTGCATGCCGGGCTTCCAAGAAAATGCGTGCAAAAGATCGCGACTCTATCCAGGGCCGAAGACGGGGGCTGGAAAATAAGTTTTTGAAGTCTCTCCTTCACACATTCAAAGTATCAGACTTTTGGAACCCTCCGTGGAAATAACTTGTTTGGCGCCTTGGTGAAATTAAGATGGTGCAAGAATACCCTCCTGGTTTCAGAGGCCCCAGCGATGATCCAATATTCCAGTCTTAAAAAGGATTCGAAGCGAATTCGAATTATCCAAGGTTTGGTGTTTGATGGCACCGGTCACAAGGCAGTGCAGGACGCCGAGGTAAGGCTGGCGGATGGCAAAATTCAGGCCGTTGGTTTGGCTGCTGAGTTGCCACCGGCTGATCCGGGCGATGTGGTACTGGATGCCACAGGTTGCACGGTGCTGCCGGGCTTGGTTGAGGCGCACTTTCATCCGACCTATTTCAATGTTGCAGCCCTGGAAGATCTGGATATCAAGTACCCAATTGAATACATAACCATTCTTGCCGCAGCCAATGCCAGGCTTGCCCTGGAGTGTGGTTATACCTCGGCCCGCTCGGGCGGAAGTCTTCATAACATTGATGTCTGGCTGAAAAAAGCGATTGACGAGGGCATTACAAATGGCCCAAGGCTTGCTGCCAGCGGCAGGGAAATCTGTGGCATTGGCGGGTTGATGGATTGGAACCCGGACTTTCGAAAAATAGGCATGGAGGGTTTGGTTCTTTTGGTGAATGGGCCATCCGAAGCCAGGGGTGCTGTCCGAAAATTGGTCAAGGATGGTGTGGAATGGGTGAAAACCTATCCCACAGGTGACGCCGCTGCCCCGGATACGAATGATCATCACACCCTTTGTATGACAGCCGAGGAAATGAAAGCCTGTGTCGATGAGGCCCACAATCACAAATTGAAAGTGACTGGCCATTGCAGGGCCACTGAGGGAATCAAGAATGCGCTCCGTGCCGGTTACGATGCCATAGAGCATGGGACTTTCATGGATGCCGAAGCGCTGGACTTGCTTTTGCGGCGAAATGTCCCGGTTGTGCCTGCGCTTTATTTTGAAAAAGCAAGCATCGAGCGTGGGCCCGAATTCGGGATGTCTTCAAGGGTGATCGATGGGCACAAGGAAACTCTCGAAGGTGGAATCAAGAGCAGCAGAATGATCCTCGAGGCGGGTGGTTGCCTGGGCATGGGTGGCGACTACGGCTTTGCCTGGAACCCGCATGGAGATTACGCAAGAGAGTTGACCTTCTTTGTGAAGGATGTCGGTTTTACCGCTGAACAAGTGCTTAAATGCGCAACCTTAAACGGGGCGCACATCCTGGGCAGGGAGTCAGAATTGGGAACTCTGCAAAAAGGCAAGCTTGCGGATGTTCTTGTGGTTCGTGGTAACTTGCTTTCTGATATTTCCATTTTGGAAAATCGTGCAAATATCGAAGCGGTTTTTCAAGGAGGTATACTAAAGGCCGGCAGAATCGCAAATTAAAGCATCCCTAGGGTCTTCTTTCGCTTTTTTGCGACTTTCATTATTTTTAATATTCACGCCATAGGCTAAGCGCGTACATCAAACGGAGATGGCTTTCACCAGCGCCATGGCGAAATCGCATCCTTCCAGATAGTCCGGGATATTCACATATTCATCGATGGTGTGGATGTTATTTTGGCCAGCCCCGAAAGTGATCGTGGGGATCCCAAGTTTGCAAAGCCAGTTTGCGTCCAAGCCACCATTGCTGACTTTAAGTTGTGGTTCAAACCCCATGCTTCTGCCTGCCGCCAATGCCATATGCACCACCGGCGCGTTTTCCCTAATGCGGAATGGGAAATAATCCTGGGAGTGATGGAAAATGATTTTGGCCTTGTGGCCCTTGTCATCACGAACCTTGGTCGTGGCGTTGGTAAACGCCTTTTGGTATTGCTTACGAATGATGGAAGGAAACTTCGGGTCATGACTGCGGGCCTCGCCCTTCAGGAAAACATAATCGGTAACCACATTGGTTGCATCACCCGCGCTAGCCATGTTTTTTCCGGAAAACACTCCAATATTCGAGGTGCCTTCCCCTTGAGGCAGCTTAATCTTCCCAAACCAACCTTCCTGATGGATTTCAGACAACGCCAGTGAGGCCACCATGATGGAGGAAATTCCCCTTTCAGGGTGTACCCCGGCATGAGATGCCTTTCCGTGAATCTCGATTTCAAACCTTTCGGCGCCCACCGCACCAATCGTAATATCCCGCGGGGTTCTACCATCGACATTGAAACCCATGATGGGGTTTCGCAAATCGTCTGGATTTACATTTCGCGCCCCAAAAAGCCCGCTTTCCTCACGTACCGTGAACAGCAAGGTGATAGGCGGGTGAGGAATCTTTTGGGACAGCAGGGTCTTGGCCAGATGAATAAGCACGGCAACACCGGTTCGATTATCGCCCCCCAGGGCGGTTGGGGTCTTGGAGGTGATTTTGTCACCGGAAATCAACGGTGCAGCGCCCGCGCATAAGGGTACCGTATCCAAATGTGTCGAGAATAAATAAGTGGGTCCTTTGATGGTACCCGGCAAATGAGCGATCAGATTTCCTGTTTCGGTTGGAAGGGGAATGTGCTTGTTTGCTTGATCCCTTTGTATTCTGGACTTTGGAATACCTGCTTCGATCAGTTGCTTGATAACAAAGTCCCCGATCGCTTTTTCCTGACCGGTAATACCTTCGATGGAAAGGCATTGCAAAAGAAGATCCACAGATCGTTTTTGGACAGGGTTCATACAGGATTCTCCATGAAAAAACAAATTCTTACACTGATTATAAATGCTTTCAATGATTGTGGTTATGAAAATATTTGGAAAATTTAATTGGCTGGGAGAGTAAGGATTATTTGACACGGATTCTTGGGAATCAGATAGAATCTAATCTTCATGTGACCCATAGATTAAGGGTCTATCCTCAAAAGGATTCTTGGATGGACGATCCTGCACACCAGCAAAGCCACAGCCACAAGCATGAAACCTTCTGGCTGTGGGCAATGTGTCTAACCGGTGTCGATTATTTCAGTACTCTTGGCTACCAACCTTCAATCGCGTTTGAGGCGGCAGGTCTTCTGTCTCCCTTGGCTACCATGGTGGTAGTTTTGGTAACCCTGTTTGGTGCCTTTCCTGTTTATTCCTTTGTGGCTGGAAAATCGTTTCGTGGCTTGGGTTCCATAGGGATGCTTGAGAAGTTGCTCCACGGTTGGGTGGGCAAGGCGATAGTCATCACTCTGTTGGGCTTCGCAGCAACGGACTTTGTCATCACCAAAACCCTTTCTGCCGCCGATGCCGCTGAACATGTGGTTTCCAACCCGTTCTGGCCCTGGCATGACAGCATGGGTGGCCATGATACCCAGAGACTTTACCTTACAATTGGCTTTTTAATCGTGCTTGGGGCCATGTTTTTGCGAGGCTTCAGCGAAGTGATCGGTGTGGCGGTTGTAATCGTAGCCGTTTATCTGGTGCTAAACCTCATTATCATCACCACATGTCTTTCCTACTTGGTGGCCCATCCCAGCTACTTTAAAGACTGGGTGTTAACACTCGAAAAAGGGAAGGAATTCTGGCACCTGACGGAAGCCCCCAATGTCAACATCCCTGGAATGCTTGGAATAGTGGTTTTGTCATTACTTTTGTTTCCCAAACTGGCTTTAGGACTTAGTGGTTTTGAAACTGGTGTGGCGATCATGGGCCTCATTCGTGGGGATGAGACTGATACACCTGAAAACCCCGCTGGCAGGATTCGCAATACCCGCAAGTTACTTCTTACTGCTGGCTTAATCATGTCCTTCTGCCTGATTGGTTCCTCCATTTCGGTGAGTACCCTGATTCCCCCTGAAATGCTTTTACATGAGGAAGGTAAGCCGTCTCCATCTGCAAAAGACAGGGCACTGGCTTACCTGGCCCATGGTGAAAGTCCCAATATCAAGGCTTTTCCATTTGGGGATGTGTTTGGAACGATTTACGACATTAGCACGGTAAGCATTCTTTGGTTTGCCGGGGCAAGTGCCATGGCGGCTTTGATCAACCTGGTGCCCCAGTATCTGCCCCGATATGGCATGGCGCCTGAGTGGTCGCGTGCCATTCGGCCCATGGTGGTTATATTCACCCTTGTGAATCTTTTCGTGACTTGGTTTTTCAAAGCGGATGTAAGTGCTCAGGGCGGTGCCTATGCCACGGGTGTATTGGTTTTAATATTGAGTGCGTGTGTGGCAGCCAGC
>JBEGQX010000066.1:0-2852 GCA_041180805.1 Planctomycetota bacterium | reverse complement strand
CTGCCATACATCACCATGTCAATAGCCAGATCGTTTCCGGTAAAGACCATGAAATCCGGGCGGGTGCGATCTCTCAGCAAAATGCGTTCCCACTCCATCTCGCGGTTCAGGGAGGAATGCTTTGCACCTATGCATTGCTTGACGCCAAGAAGTCCCTGATAAGTTTCCAGATCATAGATTTTGCCGAACGGGGCAAATTGGGTTCCCAATTCGAAGGCGATAAACCTCGGGGCGTGTTCCCCGATTTGGGCATAAGATTCGACCAAGGCCTTGGGTGATTGTCCGGTTAAGCCGTAAGACTGAAAGATTACAGGAATACCCTGGTATTGGTGGATTTGGTCCATGGCAGCTTTGTAAGCCTGAAGGTTCAATGAAGCGCCCTGCGTATCGCCAACGAATGCGCCCGCGACAAATTCTCCTTTGCCCACAACGGATCGGGTTCGTTTTAGAACTTCATCCTTCAGTGGCGGATCGATCAAGTTGCCAAAACCTGTGTCCATGTTTACAGCCGGTATAAGCCCCGCATGGTGAGTGCGCGCCACATGGTCTTCAAAACCCTTCCAGTCAACCTGGCCGGAAGATTCAAAAGGAAGCAATATGGCGCTGTAGCCGCGAATTTTGCGTTTTGGTCGTATCATCCGGACTGGATCAATCAAGGACATACATTCTCCGTTTTATTCGTACCCTGTTGCTGCGCGGTAACAATAGTCAAACAGCAGTTCCCATTCCCTTTGCTGAATCTGCTGGCAAAGATTGATGGCGTTCACCCTGCCCGAAAGTGCGTTCTCGCAAAGGTCGTTAAAAGCGTAGGGATCCCACTTGGAATTGTTCTTAAGAAAAGAGGCCCAGATTGCGTTTGAATTGCCCACTATCTGCCTGGCAGCTTCCGCAAGTTCATCGAAGGTGGCGAACTTGCCAACTTTGCGAAACCAATAACCGCTGTTGGCATAATCCGGTTCCCTGCGGTGCATCATGCCGTGCCAGTAGCTTCCAGCCGTGTTATGAATTTCCTGACTGATGGAATGAGATTCATCAAGGAAATCGTGATATAGCCAAAGCCCGGCCCTACATGCATCAGCCATTTGACTGTCGCGAATTGGCTTGCCAAGAAAGTTTGTGTCTTCAGCGAGTGCATGAAGTGAAGCCCTGGCTGATTGGTTGGGTCTGCCTGGGTCGAGCGGTGGTATGCGTGCTGGCAGAATCAAGTCTGCGATGGTTTCGCCATATTTTTTGGGGTCAAAGCCCGACATCCACCACTCCTCACATGCCAGCATTCCTTCGATAATTATTTTCTATTCCCCGGCGGAAAATAAGCGAATGATTGGTCTTGGCAAAGGTGCTAGTCGGCAAGATATTTTACACGGATGGATTCCACCCGTGACCTGTTTAGACCCAGGTCACTGTAACCCAACCGGGATGCGGACCGCACCTCGATACAGTTGGCGGATTCATTCACATGGAATTCCACATCATCGATGAAACCAAAGAAGGAAGTCTTGAATTCCGCGTAAAGATAATTCTCACGGCTGGAGATGATTCTGGCGCCGTTCATGGAACGGATGATTTTGGAAAGCTTTTCCATGGAGCTGTTGACATTTTCCCTGATCTGGAAAGGGGCAATTCCATGGGTGGAATCTTTTTGCAGGGAACAAACGCAATTGGGTTTGGACCCACAGTTTTGCAGGGAGTTATCGCGCAGGCCCACAGTCTCCGGTTTTGAAGGTGGAAAGGTTCTTGTTAATACGCTGACAATCAAAAGGAACAACAAGGTGCCTACCAACCCCATGATCATGGGAAACCAGGGTTGCTGAATCATGAAAAGCCATCCTTCGAAACGGTGAAATGGATCTTACAATTAATTATGGAGAAGCATTTGGAATGGTAAAGCGGTTATCTTTTGAGATAATCAAAATTGAAAGAAATTTTCCGCGAAATGGAAGGTGTCGGGGTCATGAGATGGTTGAAGCTTTGCTTGATGGTTTTGCTGGTGGCGTTTGTAACCCGGTGTGGCTTGCATGCACAGCATCCTTCCGAGGAGCTTGTTATTCAGGCCAAAGCCCTGGTCGAGAAAGTGAAACCGGAAAACACCAGCTATCGCCATAAAAATAACGAGGTTAGCTGGGGGGCGAAAGGCGAGGCGGTATGCCATGCGGATTGCAGTGGTTTCATCAATGCGCTGTTGTTACATACAGGCGCGTTCGGGGAGAAAGATTTCAAAAACCACCTTGGCACCGAAAGGCCGCTGGCCAGACACTATTATGACGCCATCATTCATCAAAGGGGGTTTGTGGAGATAACCAGAATCCATGAAGTGAAGGCGGGCGACATTATTGCCATTCGCTATCCCCCGGGAAGTTCCAACACCGGCCATGTGATGCTGGTGGTGAACAAGCCGGATTCCAGAACCGCCACCGAACCCATGATCAAAGGAACTGTTCAATACGAGGTTCAAATTGTTGATAGTTCCACTTCAGGCCATGGTGGCAATGACTCTAGAAAGTTGGCGGATGGTAAATTTCACGATGGGCTGGGGACCGGTGTGTTTCGGATTTACACCAATCAACAGGGTGTTTTTATCGGTCATGCCTGGAGCAATTATCCCTCCAGCAAGTATCAGGATATCAAAGCCAGGCATATTGTGGTGGGCCGGGTTGCCAAATCGAATTAAGGGGCGGACAAGCACATGTCAAACAGCAGTAATAACGATCAAACCATTGGCCCTGAAAACAACCGCGCAGTTGCTGATCCTTCCATGGTAACCATGCCGCCCGATGGTGATGGCGATTCCATATCGTTGGACAGGCAGAAGGAATTGGATAAGATCGCCAGGGAATTTGGCGAGAATACCATTG
>JBEGQX010000065.1:0-27287 GCA_041180805.1 Planctomycetota bacterium | reverse complement strand
ATGACGGTGGATAAAACTGCCCAAAAATTTTCCAAGTTAAAAATCATGGTCAACCATGCCGCAAATATGCCCAACGATGGTAAAGAACCACAAAAACTATGGGTGGATGGCATGAAACTAGCCTCGAGCCACGAGAATGTATATTGCAAGATTTCATCGCTCACGGGTTCCGCCCGCGCAGGCGGATTTAAGGGTGAATATGTTCCCCTTGATTACTGCCGTGCCGTATTGGAAGTATTGTGGGATTCGTTTGGCAGCAAACGCCTGGTGGTAGGCAGTGACTGGCCGGTAGGCGAAAAAGGTGCCAGCCTGAAAAACATTTTCGATCTACCCAGGGCATTTCTGGGAACCAAATCCCCGGAAGAGCGAGCAAATGTGTTTTCTGGAAACGCCAAAGATTTTTATTTGAAAATGTAAGATGGAAAGTACCAAATCTGGGAAAATTCTTGCATTCGGAATAATCCGGTTGTAACGATTTTTTAGCCCCAAAAACCCATCTTTGACATATTGTGTATTTTATTGTTTTGAATAATTTCAATCATATAGAAAAATGACTTGGGTTTTGAAAATAAGTATTCCTGCTTTGCACGGTTCAGCAAAGCAACGGGGAGAATTTGAATGCTTAACAAGCTGAAATTCAACGGAAGAATGGCTTTATTGGCGGGTTTGTTCTTATTTGGAATGATTTTAGCCCAATCCATGCATTGGTATGTTCTGAAAGAAGTTCAAATCAACGGACCCATAGATCAAAAAATTTCCCAAAGCAAAGATATCATTGCTGATATTCTTCCTCCACCACTTTACATCATTGAGGCTTATGCTGTTTTACTTCAAGCATCGGAAGCAAAGGATGTCGCTCAAATTCGGGAATTTGAAAAAAAATTCCGCGAATTAGAAAACCAATACATCGAAAAGCATGACAAATACAGCAAGGAGTTGGAATCAGGTAGTTTTAAGGAATTGTTGTTAAAGACATCATATACGCCTGCCATGGAATTTTTTCAAATTGCCAAGGAACAGGTTTTCCCAAATTTGGGAGCTGGAAAAAATGCCACGGAAATCAAATCCACCATGGCCACTAAAATTAGGGAAAAATACGAACTCCATCGGCAGGCAATAGACAAGGCAGTGGAACAAGCAAACGATCGAAATGATAAAGATGCCCTATATGCGGAAAAAAGTATTAGTTTCTGGAACAGGGTACAACTTGGTTTCAGTATTTCCTTGATTGTTTTGATTCTTGTCATCACCTTCAAAGTTTCAAAATCGATCATAGATCCAACCCAAAACCTCGTTGAAATCATGAAATCCATTGCAAACCTGGATTTAACAAAACGGTTAAAGGTTTCCACCAAGGATGAGATTGGAGAAATTGCGGAATATGTAAACATCGTGGTTCAAAATATTCACACCGTTGTAAAGCAGGTACGCCTGTCAACTGTGCAACTTCATGCCACTGGTACGGAGATTGCCGCAGCAGCAGCGCAGCATGATAGTGCGATTCAGGAATTTGGCGCATCCTCAAATCAAATAGCCAGCGCAGTGAAGGAAATTTCCAACACTGGCCAGGAACTTATGAACACGGTGAATTCTCTCCGCGAAAGCTCTGATAATACCTCCGCATTGGCAGGCGAGGGTAGAAATTCGCTGAACAATATGCAGTCAAGCATGCAACAGCTTTCAGATGCGACGGGTTCCATTTCGACGAAGCTTGACATGATCCGGGACAAAGCAGGTGGTATTGGAACGGTAGTCACAACTATCACCAAGGTTGCGGATCAAACCAATCTTCTTTCCATCAATGCTGCCATTGAAGCAGAAAAAGCCGGGGATGCTGGCAAAGGATTTCTGGTTGTAGCCAGGGAAATCCGAAGGCTTGCGGACCAGACAGCCGTGGCCACCCTGGATATCGAACAAATGGTCAGGCACATGCAATCAGCAGTTGCAACAGGTGTCATGGAAATGGATAAATTTCATCAATCCGTTAAATCTCTTATTAACCAGGTGACTGAAATTAGCGGGCAAATGGGAATGGTAATTGACCATGTTCAGAATCTTACCATTCAGTTCCGCGAAGTAAGGGAAGGTGTGGAACAGCAGACGATTGGGGCAAAACAAATAGATGATGCCATGGGTCAGTTGGTCACTGCGGTCCGTCAAGTTACTGCCTCGGTGAAAGATTTCAACAACACAGCCCTAAACCTTCGGGAGTCTGCAAATAGCCTCCAAAAAGATGTGGGCAAATTTACGGTAAATGATTAAATGCCTGAACTCCATGTATTAATGGCTGAAGCGGGTGGAACGCGGATTGCCATTGAAATTCCAAATTTGGTTGAAGTTGTGGCCCGACCAACCTTGATTACCCTGCCAGGTTCTCCAGTCTGGTATCAAGGCTATTTTATTTACAGAAGCATACCTTTGCCGGTAGTCGATCTGGGAATGAAAATATGCGGCAAACCTGTTGGTGTTAAACTCCTCTGCAACAGGGTCGCCATCATCAAAGTGGGAAATGGCACTGAGGAGTTCCTTGTGGGCCTGATTGTGGACCGGGCAAGTGCAGAGAAAATCAACTGCCAAAAGTCTTCCCAGAAAAATTCTTCGCAGGGTGATATTTTCCTCTGGGGAGAAACTTATCTTAAGGAAGATATGATTTTCCACTTGCTTGATATCAAAAAATTACTTTCACCCGGGGATATGAAACAGCTATTTCCATTGATTGGAAATTGACCCAACGGAATCGTGATTGATTGAGATCAACGAATGGATCTCTACCATAAAATTGAAAATGCTTTTTCCTGGGCATTATCTACCCCAGATCAAGAGTTCCAAACGGCATGATAGAAAAAAACCAGGATTTTTCTGAAATCAAAGAATTATTAAGACAATCGATCGGACTTAATCCGGATAGTCTCGGAAAACATCTTTTGCAAGATGCAGTCCATGAAAGGATGAAAAAGTCAGGGATTTCGAACCTGGCAAATTACGCCCTGAAAGCAAGAACAGATCCCACCGAATTGGCAAGCTTAATTGATAGCGTAATCGTTCCAGAATCATGGTTTTTCAGGGATGGCACACCCTTTTATTGTTTGGAAAAATTCGCCAATCATTGGAAAACTTTTGGGTTCAATAGAAAATTAAGACTGTTAAGCATTCCATGTTGTACAGGGGAAGAGCCCTATTCCATGGCAATTTGGCTTCAAGAAACCGGCTTTGAAAGTGAATTCGAAATTCTTGGAGTGGACATCAGCAAAAAACTTTTGGAAAAAGCCCGGGATGGAATTTTTGGCGCGAATTCATTTCGAGAAAAAAAACTCCCATGGAATTCACTCCCAAACAAATATTTTTCCAAAAAGGAAAAACACTTCCATCTATCCTCACAAATAAAAAAACTGGTGAGTTTTCAAACTGTCAACCTTGCGGAATCCGCATTCCTGGCAGGCGAAGCTCCTTTCGATGTTATTTTTTGCAGGAACGTGGTTATTTATCTTGATGAAAATCACAGAAAAAAAACCCTGAAACGGCTCGGGGAATTACTTTCACCGGAAGGAATCCTTTATGTTGGCCACACTGAAACCCGTTTGGCCAGCCAAAACAATTTTGAAAATTGGTTGACGGAATTTCCAGCCGCGTTTTGTAAGAGGAAAAATCCTTCCCAATCATTCCCATTATCAAGTTCAAATTCAACAAAAACAGCTTCTGTTTCATTTACACCTAAACCGACTGTTTCAAGCCCCATTGGTAAATTTCCACAAAACTCAGGAATTAAAGTGCCAAATGTGGCACCAAAGTCCAAATCTCTGAATCTTTTTGAACTTGCCCAACAAAAAGCAAACCTGGGCTTGCTGGATGAGGCACTGGAAATTTGCAACCATTTGGCGAAGATGCGCGTTCCAAAAACCGCTTTTTTTATACTTTGGGGCAGCATCCTCCTTGCCAAGGGTAATTTACAAGAGGCCGAAGTTGCTTTCAGGAAAGCACTTTATTTGGAACCGGATCATGAAGAAGCATTGTCTGGCCTCCTGGCAATTGCCACAAGCATGGGAGATAAAAAAAACAAGGAAAATTACACCAGAAGACTTCGTGAAATAAACAGAGGAAATCCATCCCATGGATAAAGATTTACCAATACTGGATGATTGCTGGAACCGCACAGGAGTGCAAGGTGACCACACCTGTCCATCTCTAAAAGAACATGTGCACTGCCGAAACTGCCCCACATATTCTTCCGCGGGAAGAACTCTTTTTGAAAGAACCCCGCCAAAAAACTGGGAAGAGGAACTTTCAAAGGCTTTGGCCACTTCTATCTCAGAAACGCAGGGTGATTCCATTCCCATGGTAATTTTTCGAATTGGGCAGGAGTACTTCGGCCTGGAGGCTACCAGCTTGGTGGAAGTTGCCTCAACCAGGGTGGTTCATGGAATTCCCAACCGGGTGGGAGGCCTTTTGGAGGGCATTGTAAATATTCGGGGTGAATTACAACTTTGCGTTTCTTTGGAAAAATTCCTTGGACTAGAAAAAAAACAGGGGGATGAAATACAATCCAGGGAAAAAATGCTGGTGCTGGAAAAATCCGGACAACGCTGGGTCACCAAAGTGGATGAGGTGTTTGCGGTGTTCAGGATCGTTAAAAAAGAAATTTCACCAACCCCTGCCACTGTAAAAAACAGTTTTTCAAGGTTTACTAAAGGCATTTTTGAATGGAATGGCAAAAAGGCGGGCCACCTTGACGACACCCATTTCTTTGAAATACTTGAAAAGAGCATCTCATGAGTGGAAGTTTTGACTCAAACCTTCTTGGCTTATTTAAAGAGGAAGTTGCTGAATTAACCTTAAGCCTTAACAAGGGTTTGGTTAGCCTCGAACAAAGTCCATCCCCCACATTGCTTGATTCCCTGATGAGGGCAGCTCACTCCATTAAAGGCGCATCAAGGGCCATGGGGCTTCTGGAATCGGAAAAAGTTGCACATGAGATGGAGGAAATTCTGGTCAAGGCTCAAAAAGGTGCTCTAACCATTAACCAGAAAACCATAGATATTCTTCTTCATTCCACGGATTTGATAAGTCATATTGCGAAAGCATTTGGGGCAAATTTTGATCCCTGGCTGGCATCAAACAAAACCGAGATCGAAGACACCGTAAAAAAATTGTTTATGTGTCATTCCTCTGAAAACGTTCCTGCCGGTCAATTGGGTTCCACAAACCCAATTGACATGACAGCCATTGCTTCAAATACTCAGGAACAATCATCCCTTATCCGGAGCCAGAAAGAACTTTCCCCGGTTTTTGCTAGTTTGTTTTTGCAGGAATTGCAAAGTCTTTCAGCATTACTTGAAAAAGAATCTTCAAGTCAGCAACCTGACAAAGCCAGAATTGATTCCATACTTAAGTCAATTTACGGCGCGGGAACCCTGGTTGAGTTCACAGAATTTACCCAAGCCATCGAATTGATTTGTGGTCATTTCGTCAGTACGAATGATTCTCAAGGCTTGATCTTTTTCAATAAATTCCTCATGGAGTTGTCAAATCAGCAACCAGAAAAAGTTCAACCTTTTTTCAATTCAAAAAAACAGGAACTGAAAAGTTTATTTCAATCCCACCCATCAACGATTACAAACAAACCCCAAGAAACTATTAACCCCCAAAGTTCAGTCACCCTCAACCAGAGAAAAACAACTATTAATCTGGACAACCCTGCAAAAAATATTTCAAACAGGGAAGGCCAGCAGGAAACCAAGGACAGCGTGGTTCGTGTCACAGCCCAGAGCCTTACCCGACTTATGGGGCTGGCTGGCGAGTCCCTTGTGGAAGCAAGGTGGTTGGCACCTTTTTCCCAATCTTTATTGAAGTTAAAAAGAGAGGAGGACCGCCTTCTCGATCAAATGAATGAACTTGCCCAGAACCAATCCGAAAAAAACGTCAAAATACAAAGGGATCTGATTCTGGATATAAGGGACAAACTCGCCAAGTGCATCTTGGAACTCAACTCCCGAGTTCAGGAGTTTGAAAACCATGCCAGAAGATCTGACGACTTGAACAGCAGGCTTTATAACGAGGTTATAACCAGCAGAATGAGACCATTTGGCGATGGTGCTCAATCTTTCCCCCGTATGATTCGTGATTTAGCAAGAGACATGGGGAAAAAAGTTCGCTTGGAAATAATCGGTGAATCAACTCCGGTCGACCGAGATGTCCTGGAAAAACTTGATGCACCTCTTAATCATTTGTTAAGAAACGCGGTCGATCATGGAATCGAAATTCCGGAAAAAAGACAAATTTCTGGAAAACCGGAAACCGGGACCATACGACTTGAGGTAAGGCACAATTCAGGTATGCTCTCCATCTTCGTGACAGATGATGGAAACGGCATTTCCATGGAATTGCTTAAAAACAAAATTTGTCAGAAAAAATTATCAACTCCGGAAATGATCTCCCGTATGTCAGACGGGGAAATTCTTGATTTTCTTTTCTTACCCGGATTTTCAACCCGCGAAACAGTAACTGAGATTTCGGGCAGGGGAGTAGGGTTGGATGTTGTACAAAATATGATCTCCTCGGTTGGTGGCTCCGTTCGAATCATCAACAAACCAAAAGAAGGTACAACTTTTCAGCTTCAGTTACCATTAACCCTTTCAGTAATAAGGGCGGTTTTGGTTGAAATAGCCGGCGAACCCTACGCTTTTCCACATAACCGAATTGAGAGACTGTTAAAACTTTCACGGAATGAGATTCATTTTTTGGAAAATCGTCAATATTTCCAACTGGATGGTGAAAATATCGGTCTTCTCATGGCCAATCAGGTTTTTCGAGCTTCCGGTGTTCTTTCAGAAGGGGATCTTTTCATCGTTCTTTTTCGTAACAGCAACAACAATCCTTTTGGGATTGTCGTAGATTGCTTCCGGGGCGAACAAGACCTGGTAGTTCGAACACTTGATGCCCGCCTTGGAAAAGTACCCAATATAAGTTCAGCGGCAATTTTAGACGATGGATCCCCTGTATTAATCGTTGATGTTGATGACATCAGCCGTTCGATTGAACGGATTATCGAGGAAGACAGATTGGAACAAACGAATCAAATCGAATTAAATGCATCAGGCACAAAAAAGAAAATCCTTATAGTTGACGACTCCATAACAGTTAGAGAAGTGGAAAAACAGCTATTACAATCCAGGGGCTATGATGTCACGGTTGCCGTGGATGGCGCAGATGGGTGGAATGCCCTTAGGGAAAATGCTTTTGATCTTGTGGTGACGGACATTGATATGCCAAGAATGAATGGCCTTGAATTTACCAGAAACATCAAACAGGACAATCGATTGGCAAAAATGCCGGTAATTATTGTGTCGCACAAGGACCGTGAAGAGGATCGTTTCAAGGGTCTGGAAGCCGGGGCAAACCATTACCTTACCAAAAGCAGCTTCCATGACGATTCATTGATTTTGGCAATCGAAAAACTGATAGGAAAACCCTGAGAAAACTGTATAGTGAACGAAATATTTATAACCTTGCCAGGATAGTTCTATGCGGGTGGGAATTGTCAATGACACTCGTTCGGTGGTAGAGCTTTTAAAAAAGCTTGTCCAAGATTCCAGGCATCGTGTCGCATGGGTTGCCTATGATGGCAAAGAAGCTTTGGAATTATGCGCCAAAGACAAGCCCGATGTTATCCTGATGGATCTCATCATGCCTGTCATGAATGGGGTTGAGACAACCAAAGCAATCATGGAAAAAAATCCCACTGCCATTCTAGTGGTTACCTCCAGTGTATCGCTCAACTTCAGCATGGCTTGCGAAGCAATGAGTCTGGGTGCCATTGATGCGGTGGAAGTCCCTTCACTGGCAGGGGTTAATTCAAAAATGCTTCGGGATGACTTCATTACAAAAATTGAAAAAGTGGAAAAAATCAGCAGTCGTCTGGACGCCGCAAAGTTACATCTTCCTGAAAGCCTGTCTTCCAAATCGATTGCAATATCTGGCAATTCTCCAACTACCGAAAAAAAACTTATTGCCGCAATCGGCTCATCCACAGGTGGTCCTGCGATCCTTGGACAAATTCTTTCACAGCTCCCCGCTGAACTCAAGGCCACTGTTTTGATTGCCCAGCATATTGGCAAAACTTTCATGCCTGATTTGGTTTCATGGCTGAAAAGAAGCTGCGCCATGCCAATAAGAATCATAAAAGAAGGCGAAAAGGCTATTAGTGGCACCGTTATGGTCACCGAGGGTGACTCACATCTCCTTATAAACCGTGACGGTAGTTTTCATTATGAGCACGATGTTACCAACCATTCTTATAAGCCCTCGATTGATCTGCTTTTTGAGAGCCTTGCTTTGTGCAATCGTTTTCATGGGGTGGCAACAATTCTCACCGGCATTGGCAAGGATGGCAGTCAGGGACTGCTAAGCCTTAGGAAAAAAGGCTGGTTTACCATTGCGCAGTCCCCGGACACCTGTGTTGCCAAAGGGATGCCCCAAAGCGCGATTGACCTGGGTGCCACACAAGCGGTGGGTAACGGGTTGGAAATCGGGGAATTGATTCGCGTGAAAATCCAATCATTTAAAGACAGTTAACACCCAATGAGCCAATTAACCACCAACTTTTCCAACACGCAAACCAATGGATTTCCTGTCAAGGTTTTTCTAGTGGACGATCAGCCCTTAATAGGGGAATCAGTCAAAAAGCTGCTTGAAAATGAAAAGGATATCCAATTTAAATTTTGCCCGGATCCATCCAGCGCGTTAAGACTGTTGACTGAATTCCAACCAACGGTCATTCTTCAAGATCTGGTGATGCCGGATGTTGATGGATTGATGATGGTGCGGTTTTACAAGGCATCCCCCACTCTCAGGGACATACCTCTTATTGTTCTTTCCAGTAAGGAAGATCCACAGATCAAGGCGGAAGCTTTCGCACTTGGAGCAAACGATTTCCTGGTAAAACTTCCGGACAAGATAGAACTTGTTGCCAGAATCCGATATCACAGTTCCAGCTATATTCGTCTGTTGGAAAGAAATCAAGCATTCACTGACCTGGCCCAAAGCAGGCAACTTCTTGCACAGGAAATCCAAGCTGCCGCAAGATATCTTTCTTCACTTTTACCAATTCCTTGCGACGGAGAGTTCAAGGTTGATTGGGGTTATTATCCTTGTTCCGCGCTCGGAGGAGACACATTTGGATATGCCTGGATTGACGAAAATCATTTTTCCATTTACATGGTGGATGTGACAGGCCATGGCATGGCTTCCGCGTTATTGGCAGTGTCCATCATGAACATTCTTCGATCCAAATCCCTGCCGGATACCGATTTTAAAAAGCCCGACCAGGTTCTTTCCTCATTAAATCATGCTTTCCCATCCGAAAACTACGGTGATAAATTCTTCACTATTTGGTATGGAATCATTAACAAATCAACCAGACTGATGCATTATGCATCCGGCGGACACCCGCCTGCACTACTGTTTCAATCTGAAAAAAGCACCCCAATAATTTTGGAAACACAAAATCCCATGATGGGCCTACCCGCTTTTCAGGAGTTTACATGCTCCCAATTTCAATTACTTCCAGGTCACAAACTTTACATATACACCGATGGTTGCCATGAAATTCATAAACCGGATGGAACTGAATGGCAATTCCAGGAATTTGTAAATTATCTTTCCACTCTTCAAAACCAAAAAGGCTTTATACCAGAACTTCTACACGACCATGCAATTCGCCTACATGGTCCGGGAAACCTTGATGATGACTTTTCTATCTTGGAAGTGATTATCCATTAATAGATTTTTACCTTCCTAACGTAATCTCCACCCAAGAAGGACTTTTACCGAGCGAAATGGTATCGGTCAGAGTCAGTTTTCCAGTGGCCTTATCGATCTTGTAAGCAGCTATGCCACCTGATTCCTGGCCCGCTGCAACCAGGAATTCACCACTTGGATCAATCTGAAAAGCGCGGGGAATTTTTTCAGTTGGAACGGTCTCCACCATTTCCAACCTTCCACTGCCCGCATCCACCCGAAATACAGCGATACTGTTGTGGCCTCGGTTGGAAGCATAAACAAATTTTCCATTGGGGCTTACATGAATATCCGCACAGGTATTGCTTCCCTTAAAGTCCTGTGGCAGGGTTCCGATAACCTGCAAGGAAACCAGCTTTCCGCTGGAACCGGATTTTTCATACACGCCAACCGTGCTATCTTTTTCATTCACAAAATAAACCTCGGGCAAAAACGGATGAAAAGCAAAATGCCTTGGACCGCTGCCTGCTTGCGATTTGGCATCATTTCCGTTTTCCGTGGCCAGAGTGCCCTTTTCCATTTCCCAACCTCGGTCAAATATCACATCGGAACCAGTATTGGGAACATAGGCCCTGGTTCCACTAGTATCAATTTGAACACTGTGCGGATTTTTCAGGGTATCCAAAATTTGGGTTGGCTCTTTCGAAGGAACACCGTTTGCATTCAGCGCGTAGGTGGAAACTTTCCCCTCACCATAATGCGCAGCTATCAAATATTTTCTGGCAGGATCCACCGTCACATACACCGGATTCCCAATCAATGGACTGGAAGCAATGAATTCCGGCGTACCGGAAGAACCCAATTTATACAGCCTAACCCCTTTGTCAGAGCGAGTCCCCACATAAAGTAAACGCTGCTTGGGAAGCAGCGCCATGGGTCCAGGTCCGCCACCAGTTTCAATGGCACCTTCCTTTTTCAGCTTTCCCTTCTCATCAAGGGCAAGCCATACCAGCTTATTTTCACCACCCAAAGTTATATACACCCTGCGAGTAAGGCCTTCCTCTTGGGCGGAAATAGTTGCTGCCAAAAACAAGAAAAGCATGCAAATCGCAAGGATGGAATTTAATCTCATGGTGATGGCTCCTTAAAAGAATCGGCCGGGGTTTGCCCGGCCGATATGGTCAACAATTAGCAAGGCGCATTAATTAGTCTTCCTTGCGAATACGCTTGCGGATCTTGGAAAGAACACCCTGACGGCCTTGGGAAACTTCCGTATCCACACTGGTGTTATTGTCGGAAGGGGCAGCAGCTTTCTTGGCACCTGGCTCGGAAGGATCCTGACCATTGATCCAAGGCCCGCCAAGCTTCTGGTAATCTGGCGGAACCACAACGCTACCGCTTTCCCCACCCTGCCAACCAATGATTTGGTTGGGTTTGCCGCGCTGTTTGCTGCGAGCTTCCAGCTTGGCTGACCAGGAACCATCCGCCTCAATAGGCTTGCGGGCAGACTTGTCCCAGAACAAGCCCTTGCCAGTACGATAACTCTGAACACCCATGGCAACTGTGGTGAAAGCAGCGGCACCAAGTTCAGGGGTGCTAAGGGTTTCGCGTTTGCGATCCTTGACGCATTCCAGGAAGTTGACCCAAAGATCGTAGGTTGCGTTCCCCTTCTTAGTGTTCTCGAAGGTGTGAATGGGCTTGTCAAAGCCTTCCTTGGGCTTTGCCGGGCCACCTGCAATATTCTGGCCATAAACATCAAAGCCCTTCATGTAGTCGCCACCACCGGTGAATTTCAGTGTGCCAAGGCGGCCACGGATCACTTCACCAAGTTGGGTATCATTGCACATGGTTGCGCTAATGATCACCTGGCAGCCTTCATCGTAATCAGCCACGATGGTTGCAACATCTGGAACATCACGGCCATCGTATTCAAGATAGATACCACCGCCACCAACCACGCGACCAGGGTAACGAACACCCATGGCTTTGATAAGGTGAGTGGTCTGGTGCACAAACAAATCGGTAAACATACCACCACCAAAGGGCCAGTAGCAGCGCCATTGTGCCCATACTGCGCGATCAAAAGGCATTTGGCTGGGTGTGGGGCCAAGCTTTTCGCCGGCGCATTCAAATTTGTAGCCCAGAAACATATCCCAATCGATGGTCTTGGGGGACATATCCTTGGTAAGTGGGTAATAACGCCACTGGCCACCAATATAGTTTCGATAATAGCTGGTCTGTCCCTGGAAAATTTTACCAAGCTTTCCGGCGCGAATGTAATCGTAAGCCGCCTGCCAGGTAGGATCTGCCATGGACTGCACACCAACGCTCATCACACGGTTATTGCGTTTAGCGGCATCAACCACTTCATGGGCTTCCGCGATGGTGCGGGTCATTGGCTTTTCGCAATAAACATCCTTGCCAGCATTCATGGCATCAATGGACATGCGGGCATGCCAGTGATCAGGTGTGGCAATGCAAGCGACATCCACATCCTTAAGATCTAAAATGCGACGATAGTCCTTGGAAACACGGGTTTTATCGTTCACATCAATTCCGCAGCGCTTTGCGGATGGGTAAAGGCCGCGCCCTTTGCCACTGCCAAGCTTATCGTCACCATCCCAAACATCGCAAACAGCCACGGGAACAACAGGTTTGTTTTCCTTCTGCATCTGAAGGATGACATCAATATGCTGCTGGCAACGACCGCCTACGCCCAGAAAAGCAATCCGGGTCTTCTCATTTGCACCATAAACCCTTGCTGCACTTGCAGCCGTAAGGCTAAGGGCAGAAGCGCCTACAGCGCTGGTCTGCAGAAAACTTCTGCGATTTGGATTGGACTTCGACATTTTTCACTCCATCAAACGAAAAGTAAGACAAACAGGAAGACCTATGTTGTACCCGATTCCGGATTGGGATGGTCAAAAAAAATGCCCCATGGATGGATTTTTGTGGCACTGGCTTTGCGCACCCACATATCAGGCGAAAAGTTGGTCAAGCACCTTCAATCCTGATTGTTTCCAATATCATTTCCATTAATGAATATTCTGATTCATCAAGGTGTAACAACATGGCTGGCAATACTGGAAAAGGCGACTCCTTAAACTACAAGGCCGCAGGTTTGGACCTTGAGCTTTACGAACAGACTATTGATGCCATGGCTCCTCTGGTGAAGCGAACCCACACACCCCGAGTGATGGATGGGTTTGGAGGTTTCGCAAGCCTTTTCAGTCTGGATTTCAACAATCGCCTCTTTGCGCACAACTACAAGCACCCGGTTCTTGTCACCTGCAACGATGGTGTTGGAACCAAGCTGAAAGTTGCAACCATGATGAACAAACATGACACCGTGGGAATCGACCTGGTTGCCATGTCTGTAAATGACTGCCTTTGCACGGGTGCCGAACCGGCAATCTTCCTGGATTACCTTGCCATGCCCAAGGATGACCCCAAGCTTGCCACCGCAATCATCAAGGGGATAAGCGATGGTTGCATTCAGGCGGGTTGTGCGCTAACCGGTGGGGAAACCGCGATACTTCCCGACTTTTATGCCCCGGGTGATTACGATGTGGCGGGCTTCTGCGTTGGTATTGCCGAGAGAGAGCATATCATTAATGGCAAAGGCACCCGGGTTGGGGATGTGGTGCTCGGGTTGGCAAGCACCGGGTTGCATTCCAACGGATACAGCCTTGCGCGAAAAATCGTATTCGAAAAGGCCGGCTTAAAAGTCACAGACCATGTTCCTGAATTAGGGCAAACCGTGGGCGAGGCTTTGCTGGAACCCACCCGCATTTATTGCAAACCGGTTCTGGATGTGCTTCGAAATTACCCCGTGAAGCGAAGGGTGGTTCGAGGCCTGGCCCATATTACCGGGGAAGGATTAGAGGGCAATGTTCCACGCTCCCTACCAGCGAACAGGCGTGTGATCATCAAGAAGAATTCCTGGACAATGCCTCCCATTTTTAGCTGGCTTCAAAAACTGGGTAATGTCGATGAAAAAGAAATGTTCAAAGTCTTCAACATGGGAATTGGGTTTGTCATGGTTGTGAGCAAGTATTTTGCCCACAGCATCGCACGCCAGCTATGCGATGAAGGCATCCAAACTTGGACCATAGGCGAAGTTGTTGAAGGCGAACCCGGCGTGGATCTGGTTTAAGCTTTTTGAATCTGCAAAAGCCTATGGCCTTTCATAGTCATTCGACCTTCAGGCCATGAACCAACCACAGGTCGCCTTCTTTGCCAACAAACACTTTCACCATTTTTGCTGGTTTATCCGGGCTAAAGGAACATAGAATCCATCTCCCACCCTCAGGAAATGGTTCCTCTTTTTGGAAATGGAGTTTTTCCCTCAATATCGGGTTAGAAGCCACAAAGGCTTTGAACTGCTCCCTGCCCATATAGGATTTGAATTCGGACGAGGTCTTTTGCCAAACCTCATCCATATTACCAGCCTGAATTTCTATCAGAAATTCCTCGGTGATTTTTCTACCTGAGCCAATCTCGGGAATTGATTGAGGGGAACATCCTGTCGTCAAGCAAAACAAGATGACTGGCATTAAGAGCCTGAACGCAAGTCCATGTTCAATCACTTATCACCTCAGAACCTGCCCTTGTGCCCATTGCACGCCAGACAGACAGTTGAACCGCATTCGTAATGGGACGAACGGAACCATCCATCCACAAGGTATTTATCATGCCATAGTGATAACCTCTTGCAGTAATTGCCGCGTAGGTTGGCAGAGTTATGGATTCTCCATCTCGCATGGATGTAAAATCCACATCTTGGTTTTTTCCATTAACAACCGCAAGTACATTAGTATTTGGAGTAAAGGTGGTGGTAAAACCTGTCTCATGAACATCCCCCTCAACCCATTCCGTATGACCATTGGAATCAAAAGTACCACCCAGATAAGCATTCAGAGCGGCTGGGTTTGCGGGTGGCGGCACATTCAAAGCAGCGGGTCTGCCTGAATCCCAATAATTTGGCTGGTAAGCTTTCGTTTCAGCGGCACTTAATGTATTGCTCATTCCATCTTTGATATCTTCTGGGCGCATTTTAAAGTTCGGGGCAAAAGATCCATCCCCATATTGGCCAGTTATCGGATCATAAATAAACCATGTTCCCTCATTAAAACAGTAATTTAGGGGGTAGTAAGTAAGGTTTGCCGTGGGGCGTTCACGGTCATTGATCTCACTTGGACACATGTAAATGGAAATGCGCATTTTGGCAACATTCGGCCGGGATGTGAAGTTATTTGGCGTTGTATTCCAATCAATAAGGTTGTGCAAACTTGTTTGCTCCAGGTACGGAAGCAATCTAGCATGAGCAGACCATGGCTGGGAAAGTTGGTTTTTAGGCATCTCCGATATGCAAGGAAATGTTCCAAGAGTAACAAGGTGATTTTGCAACCCCAAGCCAATCTGTTTGAGATTATTCTGGCATTTAGTTTTTGCCGCTGCTTCACGAACTTTCTGGACCGCTGGAAGAAGCAACCCAATTAAAATAGCTATGATGGCGACCACAACCAAAAGTTCAATCAGTGTAAATCCTTTGTTCAACTTGCGAATGCTTAACAAGCAACCACTCCTCTTGCTAATCTTTTGGCCCACCTTTGGGCGGTAATGCCTGCTTTGCCAGGTTATCGTATTCCTTCCTGAGTTCCTTGATTTTATCAGGGAATTTGGCTGCAAGATTCTCTTTCTCACTCGGGTCATCCTTCAGGTTAAACAACTCCACGCTTTTCGACTGCAGCACGGCTGCCTTCTTTCCCTTCTTGGGTGCTTCCTCGGCGTCATCCGATGCGCCTCCGTTAAGCACCAGTTTCCATTCACCTACCCGAATGGCACCTTTATTGGGGGCTGTGTTCATCAAAACATTGGTTCTGGGTGATATCTTTCCGGTGGTAATACTATCCCACATGTCCATGCCATCGAGAGGCTTCAACTGTTTCCGGGAGGACAAATCCGCGCCAGCCTGGCCGAGCAAGGTCGGAAACCAATCCACCGTATGCATCATGGCTTTGATTCTGGCATTTGCGGGAATGTGCTTGTCCCATGCTATAAAACCTGTGGAGCGAACCCCACCTTCATATAAGGTGCCCTTCCCCGCGCGCAGAATTCCATTGTCGGTTACCTTTCCGGGGCTTACTCCACCGTTATCACTGGAAAAAACAAAGATCGTGTTTTCGCGCACCCCTTTTGCTTCTATGGCATCAACCACCTGGCCCACGGCCTCATCCAAAGCAAATAACATGGCAGCCATCGTTTTTCGCTGACCCTTCAATTCAGGAAACTTTTGCAGATAGGAATCAGGCACCTGATAGGGCGAATGCACCGCATTGAAAGGCATGTACAGGAAAAATGGCTTGTCCTTGGACTGTGCCTGCACAAACTTCACCGCCTCTTTGGCAAGCAGGTGCGTCGAGTACCCTGTTTCCTTTATGTTTTCCCCGTTGCGATACCAATCCATTTTCCCATCACGAGTATGGTCAAAATAATCAATCGCACCAAACAGATGTCCGTAAGCGTAATCAAAACCACGCTGGTTAGGCCAATAGGCTTTGTCAAAACTGCCAAGGTGCCATTTGCCAAATATTCCCGTGTTGTATCCCACTTCCTTCAATGCCTGGGGCAAAGTGCGTTCATCCAGCGGCAGCCCGTAATTTGCCCATGGGCGAATTACACCAACCTGCAGACCATGACGCATGGGATAGCGACCTGTCATCAGGGCAGCGCGGGTTGGCGTGCAAACAGGTTGTACATACAGTTGATCCAGGATGGTTCCCCCAGATGCAAGCTTGTCCAAGTTTGGACTTTTGCATTCCTTGCCACCCATGAAACCACAATCCGCGGAACCAAGGTCATCCGCTAGAAAAAACACAATGTTAGGCTTTGATGCTGCCGCCACCGGATAACCAACTCCCACAAACATTCCCAAAGCCAAAAAACAGGCCAACTTTGTATTTACCACGGTTCAATCTCCCGAATAATTCGTTTCTTGAGGTTTACTTGATACCCAACAACCGGTCCAGAGAGTCCGCTGTCTGATATATCAGCGCCTCGGGGTGATGGGCATACGGATGAAAATACTCGAAGGTAAGGTAACCCTGGTAACCAGTCTGCGTGAAGGCATCCATCACGGCGGGCCAGTTGGTCGTTCCATCCAGCAAAGGGCGGAATGCCTCCAGCGAGTAATCGGTTCCCTTCTTGGTGTATTCCTTCAGGTGCACATTCTGGATGCGTTTCCCCAGTTGAGTTATCCAATGCTCTGGGAATTGAAACATCATGATGTTGCCGGTGTCAAAATGTACCCGAACATTCTCGGACTTGAAGGAATCGACAAAGTCGATCATCTCTCCCGGTGTCATCAGGTAGCCATTGAAGAAAATGTTCTCAATGTTCATTTTAACTTTCAGCTTTTCCGCAGTGGGAAGAAGCTTGCCGATGGCCTCCCTGGCTCGCTTGTCGCAGACCTGATTGGCCACGGGCTCGTAATCGGTTCGCCAGGGAATATGAACTGCGCCGGGAACCACGAGCAAGTTTTCCACTCCGAGATCATGGGCAGCCTGGGTCATCAGTGCCGCCAGCTCCATGCCGCGGTTGCGCTTCGCGGGATCATTCGCGGTAAGAGGGTAAGGCCAGAATAAGAAGGAGCAAAGTCCGCTGATTTGGATGCCGACTTTATCCGCCAAGGCGCGAATAGCTTGAAGATCCTTCTTGGTTGCCTTGGGGGAAAGGTCGTTATCCAACTCGTAATTCAATTCGATGGCATCAAAGCCGGCATCCTTGGCAAGTCTAAGGCATTGTTCAAGGCTCATTTTCTCGGGATAGGGGAACGCCCATTGATTGATCGATTTTTTCATGGGAAGTCGGTTGCGTTTGGGTGCGGGTGCACCATCTGCATGGGGTTGAAAAAGCGAGGCCCCCGCGAGGGCAGCACCGGCAAGCATTTTTCTGCGATCGATCGGCATATAGGGTCCAGACATGGAACTCACACCTCTCTGAAAAAACATTGGTTGGCTTGATAATACCAGTTATGCCCCTCCGACCCATGGGAAAATTCACAAGTCAATGGAATGAGTAGCTCCAAGGTGCTTGGGTTATCCGGCGGCTTGGCCCCAGCAAGATTCCCATAGACTGGGGTTGCTGGTGCAAACGATTGTGTCCATGCAGAGGACATTTTTGCGCCACAATTTGATTTTGGTCTTTGTTAGGCCGGTGCCCATAGTTTTGGCCCAGCATTTGGACTTTTGTTTCACCGCATTCCATACTGTTTGCTTATCCGATAATTGCCAAACTCACTTAGCCCGACTTCCTGACCGGCGGCTCAAATTCAATGTCCCCTTTTTCACTTCTCAGGACCCTTTGCCAGTAACAGGCTGGGCCTTGACGGGTGCCCCGGTGTGAGCAGAACTGCCGTTGACAGTAAAGTTAAGCTTTGCGGCCACCGCCGACACCTGTTCCTTACACACAACTTTGCCGCGGCAAACCACGGCCACACTTCGCGGCAGGCTGGCCTCGGGAATGTTGACATGAAACTTATTCATCATGTTCGCGCCAAGTCGATGGTTAGCCAATCGGAAACGCAACTGGCCATCGCGAGTCTCCACCAGTAGATAGCAATCCCCCTCATTCAATCGATTGTGATCATCGCTGTATGTGAAGCCATACGCTCCATGCAGCGCGGGATAGATGTAGCTCTTCAATTGTAATTGTGGATCGTAGTAACCCACGAGCGTTGTTACCGGCACACCAAATGCCTGCGGCTTGCGTTCGACCTTCTGGACCGCATCCCCACATTCATTCCAACGCTTCCCGTCGGATGTGTAGTTCTTTTTGAATCCGCGGGAAACGGTAAGTTTCTGGCTGTTCAAGAAGAGCACGCTATTGTAACCCGCTTGGTGATCGATGGCTATGAACCGACCACGGTTTGTGGGCGAGGCGACAGGCACCTGGATAGTTTGCGTCCAGTTGCCGTCTTGCATCGCCACCTTTACGAGTTCGTAGTCCTTAAGCAGCGAAGCAATCTTCGCTTCGCTGAGATCTTTGACATCAGCGGTGATGTGGTCGCCTGAGTCGATCTTGTGGCTATAGGGCTCCATCTTACTATTTCTTAAGTTCCACTTGCTGAAGCCGGTAGGCGAACCGGCATCGAATACCGCTTTACTCTCGAGAAAATTCTGGATGATAGTCGCTGTGTTAGGGGTGTAGAGCGTAAATCGGTTAAAACTCGAGAAGGGTGCTCCACCTGCCATCGCATCCAAGCCGAATGTGCGACCGTCGAATGGACTTTGGTTTTGACCATCAAGCTTGGCGTCTTTGCCGCTACGGCTTGGCGAGAAATTCGGGATGAACCGGTTTTTATCAGCATCCCAACCCCAAGTGGAGTTGATTTGGTCGGCGCTGCGGTGCACCGATCCTTTAAAGCCACCCACATAATGGCCGAGCCCGTAGTTATGGCCGACTTCGTGACTAAGCTCGTTACCAATGGAACTGTCGAGGGTGACAATTCCACCGCCGCCTGAGCCACCATGCACCACTTCTCCATTCGCGTATTTCCCGCGACTATTGTGTGCAGTCAACTGAGCAACCACATAAGGATGGGAGTCTTCCCCCCCGCCTGCAGAGCTGTTGATTCCGTAGTTGGCATTGTCGATGCCTAGGGAGATCAACTCCTTGCCGATGCTTTGGCGCATGCTGCCATTATGCCAGTCTCCTTTGCTCGGATCACGATCCGTGAGGAAGGTCCCATCCGGAAGCATCACTTCGCGGAGGAATAGGGGCTGGTACTGGCTCACGATCATCCTGCTGGTGGGCACTGTCTGGAAGTATTCTCGGTGGGCTTCGGGGTCCTTGGCAAAGTCGAATTGGTTGCGTGGCGGAATGAGCATCCCCAAGTCGATTGTGTGAATGAGCAACTCGCTCGGCGCTCCCACCTTGAGATCGGTTAATTCACCGCCCAGGTTACCCTGTCGAAAATTTAGTTTCAGGCCTGGCACAATCCACTCGGCAGGGAGCACAACGCTCCAAGTATCGTTGGCATATGTAATCTGGTTGTTATCAAATTCGCCTTCACGAATCCATTGGCCGCCCATGAACTTGAATTGGAGGGTCTGATCGCGAATGAGGGTGGCCTCACGACCACTGTAGTGGACTGTCGACTTATAGCTGGCTTGCGAGCGAATACGAACCATTTTATCCGTGAGTGCGAGCCCCTTGGGTATATAGATATCGCGGACCCAACGCCCGTCTCCGGTTTGAATTTCCACCAGAGCGCTCTGCCTCAGTCGATCGGCAAGGAATGTTCCATTTGGTTGGGATAGTTTTGCCAAGTCGAGCCCGTCGCGAATGACTGCAGTAGGGCCAGCTTTCGGCGTGAAATCAAGCTTGCCATCGGGAACGCCATCCAAATAGTAGGCAGTCTTGGCCAGCTTCTCCGGCGGTTTGAGATCTATGGTTCCCAGTAGGTTTCCCGCTCTATCTCGGGCGGTAACAGACATGGGCGTTACGCCATCGGTCTTTAGCGGGCGCACAAGCAATAGGCTTTTGCGGTAACCAGTCAAATGTGGCTGATTGTCACCCTTGCGAGGGTATGCCGGCAGTATCTGGCTTTGGGCAAATTGCACCTGGGCTGCCAAAGATCCCTTCAAATCGTTGGTCGGGGCGGTCGTATTAAAGGCCAGTGGTTTGATAGGATCTGCCGCAAACAAAGAACTACAGGTTAAGACGACTGCAATCAAGCTGGCAAAACTCTTGGCAAAAATATTCATTGTGGCCACTCCTTTTGAAGTATTAGAAGCCGTTCTCAGACGCCCCACCGTTGTAATTTCAGGCGGCCTTCAACTTTCCGCATTTGCGCTCGCTTTGCCTTATACTTTCATTCAATGGCCCAAGTCGAGCAAGTCAATCACTTCCCGCTGCGACTGTGCAAACATGCCCAGCTCTAAGGCGAATCAATTTGGACATCACTAAAGGCCTAATCAGCCACCGCCAGCGCGGCACCGGCCAGCATTTTCCTGCGATCGATCGGCATATAGGGTCCAGACACAGTGGTTTCTCCTGCGGTTATTCTTTCGTTTCTTCCAAGAATCCATTTGAGCATCCATCGAATAGAGGCTCCAAATCAAATCTTCGCATCCATTTCCACTTGCAAACTTGTTCCAACAAAAGCAAGCTAGTGGTTTGAGTACTGGATATACCGCTGGAGAATGTTATGTCGAATGCTTCTGAGCCCTCATCCCATGAGCCCTTTGTGCCGGATTCCGAGTCTATTCCGGAATTTTCATTTCAGGCGGTCATCACGGGCACCTTGCTGGGCCTTATCTTCAGTGCATCTTCCCTTTATCTGGTGTTGAAGGTTGGTATGACGGTTTCCGCATCCATCCCAGTGGCAGTGCTGGCAATTACTCTATTCCGGGCACTATCCAAATTGTTCAAGATGCGGCAGGCAACCATCCTTGAAAATAATATTGTGCAAACCGCGGGTTCGGCCGGGGAATCCATCGCCTTTGGTGTGGGCGTGACCATGCCGGCACTTCTGCTTCTTGGTTTCAACATGGATCTCAGCAGGGTCATGGTGGTTTCTGTACTTGGTGGGCTATTGGGTATACTTGCCATGATTCCACTGCGCAGGGCATTCATCGTTAAACTGCATGGAAAGCCTGGCCAACCCGGAACCCTTTTGTACCCGGAAGGCACCGCCTGCGCTCAAGTTCTTATGTCTGGAGAGAAAGGTGGAACCACCGGCGCAACTGTTTTTCTTGGCTTTGGGGTAGCTTTTGTTCACAAATTCATCACCGAGGGCATGAACCTGCTTGCGGTATCCGCAAAAATTCCCCTTGGGTTCATCAATAAGGCCGCGGTTTTCGCTGGGGAAATGGCCAGTGAACTACTTGGGGTGGGCTATATTATCGGCCTGCGAACCAGCGCCATCATGATGGCGGGGGCCATTCTTGGTTACCTGATCCTCATTCCACTGATTTATTTCGTTGGAGAAAACTCCACCGCGATCGTTGCCCCGGGCACTAAACCCATCAAAGAAATGTCCCTTGGGGAAATTCGCAACAATTACCTTCTCTTTATTGGTGCGGGCTGCGTGGCAACCGCAGGCATCATTAGTATGTTTCGCACTTTACCCATGATCTTCCGCTCCATCGGTACCGGGTTGGCTTCCCTAAAATCCACCGGAGAATCACAGGAAAAGAAACGCACCGAGGACGATATGTCCATGCTGGTGGTTATCGGAGGAAGCCTGGGACTTATTGCCTTGCTGGCATTATTCCTTGCAAGCCAGGTACCATTAGTTAGTGCTGTTTCAGGCGCTGTGCTGGTGGTTCTATTTGGCTTTTTGTTCGTTACTGTCTCATCCAGACTTACCGGCGAAATTGGTTCCTCCTCGAACCCAATATCAGGCATGACGGTTGCCACCCTGATGCTTACCTGCCTGATTTTCCTGGCACTTGGCTGGACAAGCTCAAAGGATCGTGTTTTGGCACTCTCGGTCGCGGCAGTGGTTTGCGTGGCGGCTTCCAACGGTGGTACCACCGCACAATCACTGAAAACAGGCTTCCTACTAGGCTGCACACCCCGCTACGCCCAATATGCCATTCTGATCGGCGCGATTATTTCGGCCCTTGTCATCGGGGGAACACTCCTCATCTTCAACCAGGCTGGCACCATTTACAGTTCCAAGCCGCAATATCTTCCGACCATAACCCTGAACAAAGTCGAGCTGGACCGACTGACCGAGGTCGAGGAACACAACGGGAAAAACTACAAGATGTACGATTCCCGTAACGATATTCTCACTTCGCCGGACCCTGCCCTGAATTATGTTCCCAGACAGGAAATCCTTCTTCTCAAGGGCGGCCCTTTCCTGTTTGACACCACCACGGGCAAAGCCGAGTTTCTGAAAGATTCCGCCATCATGGGTAAACTTTCGGAGAGGGATGATGGCACCCGGGTTAACCGCGAGTTCGAAGCCCCAAAGACCCAGGTGATGGGCATCATTATCAACGGGGTATTAAAAAGGGATCTGAATTGGACCATGGTGGCCATCGGGGCGATGATCGCATTCATGCTGGAGCTTTGCGGTGTCAGCGCCCTCGCCTTTGCGGTGGGGGTTTATGTCCCCATCCAGTACTCGGTACCGATTTTTGCGGGTGGGATTATTCGATGGATGGTTGATGCCTGGCTTGCCCGCAAGAGCGCCAAGGCAATGGACACCGATGACCCGGAAGCCCGCGCGCAGGCCGAGATCGAGGCGCTGCGCAAATCAGAAACCAACCCCGGTGTGCTATTAGCCTCGGGCTACATAGCCGGGGGATCGCTCGCAGGCGTCATCCTGGCTTTCTTCGCATTCAGTGACACGCTTCCACGGGATCTGGCGCGCTGGCAATATGCTTCGGTGCCTGTAACCCGCGAGGCCAAACTAGACGAACTTAGCCGGGATGCAGCCCGCATCAAGCTTGGTGCCGCCGCCAAGGAAGAGGATGTGGAAAAACTCTCCAAGGAAATTGCATCCCTGAGCAAGGAAGAAGGAATTCTTTATCAATGGGTGAAGGTACCCGCCGGAAGCACTCTAAGGCTACCGGACAAACGCGAAATACGTATCGAAAAGGAAGAATACCTGAATAGCATAGCCCAGAAGGAACTTGGCAGGGCATACAAGGCCCCTGAACTGTTCCAGGCAAATGCCGACAAACTTCGATTACCGCAGTTGTTGCCTGTCGGGGCAGAATTAAAATTACCCTCGGGCACCATTCCCGCCTTGGGTTGGTTCGCTGGTTTGGTCGTTCTTCTAGGCATCACTGGTGCCGGCTGGCTGTTCAAGGAAAAGGATAACCCACAGTAATAAACAGGCTTCACATTCCAACGGAGGAACTTATGTTTTCAAAACTTCAACGCAAACTGGCCCTGGCGGTCATGGGAACTATTATGGCTTCGTTTTCACCCCTTTTGGGCGATGAGGGCATGTGGTTGTTCAACAACCCACCCAAGGCTCACCTTAAATCCAAATACAACTTCGAACCCACCGACAAATGGTTGGAACATCTGCAAAAGTCCTCGGTGCGCTTTAACAGCGGTGGATCCGGATCCTTTGTCAGCGCGGATGGATTGGTTATGACCAATCACCATGTTGCAGCGGATGCCTTGCAGAAGATGGGAACCAAAGATCGTAATTATTATCGGGATGGTTTCCATGCAAAATCCCACGCCGAGGAATTCAAGTGCGAGGCCATGGAACTGAATGTGCTGATGAGCATAGAGGATGTGACTGCCCGGGTTAATGGAGCCGTCAAGCCAGGTGCCAAACCCGAGGAGGCGTTCGCCGCCCGCAGGGCTGTCATGTCCGAAATTGAGAAGGAATCACTGGACAAGACCGGCTTCCGTAGCGATGTTGTAACACTCTATCAGGGTGGCGCTTACCATCTTTATCGATTCAAAAAATACACGGATGTTCGCCTGGCGTTCGCACCCGAACAGCAAATTGCCTTCTATGGTGGTGACCCGGACAACTTTGAGTACCCCCGCTTCGATTTGGACATGGCCTTCTTCCGTGTTTATGAAAACAACAAACCTGCCAAGGTGGAACACTACCTGAAATGGAGCAAATCTGGCGCCAAGGATGGCGAACTGGTGTTTGTCTCTGGCCATCCCGGAAGAACCAACCGATTGAACACCGTGGCAGAACTGGAATACTTCCGCGACATTGGTTACCCGTTCCTGCTGCAAAGGTTGAACCGATGGGAAGTGCTGCTGAATGCGTTCAGTGGTCGAACCGAGGAAAACGCCCGCCAGGCCAAGGAATTCCTGTTTAGCGTGCAGAATAGCCGCAAGGCCCGCATCGGTGGTTTGGCAGGATTAATGGATCCGGAGTTAATGTCCAGGAAGCAGGAATACGAAGCAAGGCTCAAGGAGGCAGCAGCCAAGGATGCCAAGCTTTCGGAAGCGCGCTCATCCTGGGAGACCATCGCACGCACGCAAAAGATCCGCGCAGAGCTCATCAAGCCCTATACCGCCCTGGAAGGCGCTGCCGGCTTTAACAGCGAACTATTCACCATTGCACGCACCCTGGTAAGGGCCGCCGAGGAAAAGCCAAAAAAGAATAGCGAACGCTTGCGGGAATTCAGCGACGCTGGCTTGGAATCCATGGAACTACAGCTATTTTCCGAGGAGCCCATCTATGCGGAATATGAAATCATAAAGCTTGCGGATGGTTTGACCTTCCTTTCGGAAATACTTGGCTACCAACACCCGATCGTGAAAGCCGCCCTGGCTGGTAAGTCACCCCAGATTCGCGCAGCGGAACTGGTTTTGGGTACCAAGGTGAAGGATGTGCAGGTGCGCAAGACACTCTATAAGGATGGCCAAAAAGCCATCGAGGCCTCGAAGGATCCGATGATCCAGCTTGCCCGCGCAGTGGATGCGGAATCCAGAAAGGTTCGAAAGCGCATGGAAGTGGAAGTCGAGGAACCAAAGCGCCAGGCTTATGCTGAACTGGCGAAGGTGAAGTTTGCCCTGGAGGGTACCAGCACTTACCCCGATGCAACCTTCACTCTGAGACTTGCATTTGGCGTGGTGAAGGGCTACGAGGAAAACGGCAAAAAGATACCCGCCGAAACCAACTATGCCGGCCTTTATGAAAGGGCTGCCGAACACCATGACAAAGCCCCGTTTGACCTTCCCCCCCGCTGGGTGGAAAAGAAGGGCAACCTGGACATGAAAGTTCCCTTGAATTTTGTTTGTACCGCCGACATTATTGGCGGCAACTCGGGTAGCCCTGTAGTGAACAAGGACGCCGAGGTGGTTGGCCTGATCTTCGATGGCAACATCCAATCACTGGTTCTGGACTTTGCCTTTACAGAAGAACAAGGTCGGGCGGTATCCGTGCATTCTCAGGGGATGATTGAAGCCCTCCGGAAAGTGTACGATGCCAAAAACATCGCCGACGAATTGGAAGGCAAAAAGTAGAAAAAGCTTTCACCGCATGGGATGGATGCGTTCCCCAAATTCGGGAACATCCATCTCATGGGCGAGTGATGACCTGACCTGCGTCACCTGCTTTTCAAGAATCTTGATGTTCTCGAGCATGTCACGGGATTCCTCCCTGGCCGCTCTTAATTGCGAAGTCACGCTGGTACCGTGAATATTTCGGACTATTTCCCTAAGGTCCGGAAGCATGGCACTGTTCCAAATTCTTCTGGAAAGAATCAGATAACCGGGCAACAAGCTGGCAAGGAATACCATGGCAGCCATCGAGTAAAAGTTCCATGGCAGATAGTTCCCTTCCAGCCAGGCTTTACCGACCCGATAAAGAATATCTCCAACCGCCACCAACGGGAGAAGGTTGACCAGCAGGATGGTAAGCGGGCCAAATATCTCACGGCCTGCCTTTGCGGCCAACCGGTCAAGATCCGACTTAAGAAGTTCAACCACCTCATCGTCCGGTTGGTGCTTCAAAAGACCTCGAATAGCAGCTTCTATGCCGGCACCCACGCCAAATAATCCCCAGTTTTTCGTTCCAGCGACAGGTTCCAGCTTTTCTTCCTGAACAGGCTCTGTGGCCACCGGAACTTTGGCATCCTCCAGAATTTTTTTCGCATCTCCGCGAAGCTCAAGCATTCGCATGCGAAATTTTGTTCCCAACGCCCCCAGAACTTTTCTGTAGGGCGCCTGGCCTTTCAACAATGACACAAGTGAGCCCAGTCCAACCCCAAGAATGCCAACCAGGCTGGCCCTTCCCATGAACATCTGACCCAGTGACCAGGACAAGGCAAGAGCGGAAAGCCGGTTGCGTATCCAAACCGGGATCGCCATGAGAAAGCCAACACGATCCTGGGCAAGCTGCCAGATTTGCTCGCGCAAAAGCGCCTTCATGGCATCCGCGCAATCCTGCTGGCCTAGTGCCTCGAGATACGCCAACTGGATCGCACTTTCAATTTGGGCCTCACCATCCGCAAGAAGTTGGTGTTTCTGACCGATGCATTCCACGCACTTGGCATCCAGCGCATGACAAACTTGTCCCAAAAATCCATCCAGCGGCAGCAAAGCCCGCAATGCTTCAGATCGTTCCCCCAACAGAGTGTTTCGAAACCTGCCGAATTCATAATCATGGGGTTCCAGGCATGAGACAAGAAAACGGGTTGCACCCGTTGGCCGAAAGCCATGGCTGTGCAGGTGTTTGTCAAAGTCCAACCGGACCGCATCTATTTCCTGGCGCACATGATCCGCCTTGGTCAGCACGAAGTACCAGCGTTTGCGTTCCTTCCATTCCGAAACTTCCTGATGAATGACAAAGTTGGATCGCTTCGCTGGGTCGGAAACCAGCACCACCACATCAGCCATCGCAAGAATTCTGCGGGTTTTCTCCCTGTTTGCAATTTCCAAGCTGTCTATATCCGGGCAATCAATCAGCACCACACCGGAAAGAGGTGCCTCCACCACATCCACATCGTTCAGATCCAGCATCATCCGAAGGCTTGAAATATCCTTTGGAGATACTGCAAGCTTTGGCTTTGCAGTACATGGCCGAATGGTATGTGAAACAGGACTGG
>JBEGQX010000064.1:0-5429 GCA_041180805.1 Planctomycetota bacterium | reverse complement strand
GTTTTAGGTTTGCCTCGGTGAATACTTCTTGAACCGGGCCTGCTGCGATTCTCCTTACATTCAGCATTAACACCCAATCAAAATAATCCGAAATAGTCTGGAGATCGTGATGAACCACCAGGGCTGTTGAACCTTTGGCCTGCAAATCACGCAGCAATTCCACTATGGCTTGTTCGGTTACGGCATCAACTCCCTGAAAGGGTTCATCCATGAGGTAAAGATCCGCATTTTGCACCAGCGCCCGGGCAATAAATACCCTTTGTTGCTGGCCGCCGGAAAGCTGGCTTATTTGGCGGTTACCAAGGTCAAGCAATCCAACACGGTCTAAAGCTTGCCTGGCCATGTCGAACTCTTGTTTAGAAGGCCGTTTAAGCCACCCAAGTTTTCCATAAGTTCCCATGAGGACCACATCAAAAACTGTGGCGGGAAAATCCCAGTCAACACTCCCCCTTTGGGGTACATAAGCAACCCGTTTTATTGCCTGCTTGTTTGGCATTCCAAAGATTTGAACAGAACCTGCCAGGGGTTGAAGTAATCCAAGAATCGATTGGATGAGGGTTGTTTTTCCAGCCCCGTTGGGGCCAATGATGGCTCCGAGTACCCCGCATGGAACTTCAAGATCAATATCCCATAACGCCGGACTTTCCTGGTAACTCACTGTCAGGTCGTTGATTTCCAATGCTATGGGTTTGGGAACGCTTTGCATGGCAAAGAGGGGCATCTTTCTAAGGTGCGAGTCCTTTGGTTATGCTTTCCAAATTGTGGCGGATCATTCCTTCATAGGTTGAAGCCATGGACTTTGGAGGGCCCAGGGCGTCAGAGTAAAGTTCACCTCCCTCGCGCACCGAAAAGTCCTTTGATATGGTTCCGACAACTTCCTTGAGCTTTTCAAGATTCTTGCGGGAGACAGAATTTTCCACGAAGAAGGCGCGAATTTTTCGTTCCACCATAAACTTTGCAAGGTTTGCGATTTCTTGATTGCTAGTTTCTGAAACCGTGCTGATTCCCTGAACCCCACGAACTTCAAAACCATAGGCCTTCCCAAAATATCCAAAAGCATCATGCGCGGTAATCAATACCCTTTGCGTAGGTGGAATCGTACTTATTTTAGCGCGAATATCCTTGTCAAGGGACTCTAGCTTTTCCAGGTATTTTTCGCCATTCTTGCGGACTTCATCAGCCATTTCAGGTCGCATACTTGCAATCTTTTCGGTTACAAAAGTGGAGCACTTTTTCCACAATTGAACATCGAACCAGATATGCGGATCAGGTTCATTATTCTCAAAACGAAGGTCGGATTTTTCCAATGCCTGGGCCAGGGCAATGAAGTTTCCTTTTTTGTTGGATTGCTCCAATAGATCGGACATTTTTCCTTCAAGATGCAACCCGTTGTAAACCACCAGTTGGGCTTCAACAATCTTGGTTACATCGCTTTCCCTGGGTTCATAAGAATGCGGGTCCACTCCCGATCCCATCAGGCAGAAAACTTTGGCTTGGTCGCCAGTTATGTTTTGCACCATATCTGCGATCATGCCAGTGGTTGCCACCACAACCATTTTTCCGCCATGATTATGTTGTGCAGGTGAATTATCTGCTTTGCAACCCATCAAGCAAAATTGCAGGAATAAAGTCAATAAATGCCAAGGTCGCATGATTTGTTTCCAAAACGTGTATTAATGTCATGGTATCGGATATGTTGGGGTTCATAAATGAAATTCAACGATGTTTATGGTTCTTCCTCGGAGAAATCCTGATCTTCAAAATTAGAATTAGAGTTGCTATCCGAGGTGATGCGATAGTTTTCGTTCAGCCATTTGCCAAGATCTATTCTTTTGCAACGAAGTGAACAAAACGGGAAATCAGGCCACTCGGCACGGGCCTGGAAATTCATAGGCTTGGAACATACCGGGCATCGGACCTGCGACATTTCAATCTTTCTTTGAAGGTTTTGAAGCGCTGGACTTGGAATCCGAACTTTTCGAGCTTTCCTTGCTGGTGGATGATTCAGTCTTGGAACTGGCTTCCGTATCTGCCTTGGCGGCACTTTTGTAAGATTCACTTCGATAGTCGGTTTCGTAGAATCCAGAACCTTTGAATAGAATCGCCGAACCCGTGCCAAAAAGCCTTCTTAGTTTGGGCTTCTTGCATTTTGGGCATTTTTTTAGCGGCTTGTCATGAAAAGATTGAAACTCATCAAAATGATGATTGCAACCTTCGCACTCGTATTCATATGTCGGCATGAGGCAAACTCCGGAAAATTATTCTGTAGGGGCACTGGAAATGGAGACACTGGCAGGCCTTAGTACCCTATCATGCATCATGTAGCCATTTTCCAGAACATGCACCACCGTGGACGGGGCTAAATCCTTGGACGGAACTTGCATGACAGCCTTGTGAAGATTTGGATCAAAAGGGGTGTTTTCTGCCTGAATCTGCTGGATTCCGTGCCTTTTGAAAATATCCAGGATTTGCGACATTACCATGGTGACACCTTGTGTCATGGGACTGTTGTCCCCCGCCTGTTTGGCGGCGGCTAGCGCCCTGTCAAGATTGTCCAATGCCGGCAAAATATCGCTGGCGAATGAGTAATGGGCAAATTTCTTTTCCGCGGCGTGGTCTCTAAGCACTCTTTTTTGGTAGTTTTCAAACTCTGCGCGGGTGGACTTTACCAATAACAGGTATTCGTCGCGTTTCTTTTCTGCTTCCGCTAATTGTTCCTTCAAGGCGGCTACTTCTGTAACCTGGGCTTCCGCGGTTTGGGCGGGCTCTTCATTTGGGTTGGTTTGTTTTTCCATGATTCCAATTCCTGGGAATGGTGAAAATAAAAATTAGTCTGATTTTTCTTACGACTCAGTCGAAGAGAACAGTCCCTTGAGCTTTTCCAAAAACGACTTTTGGTGTTGGCTTACATTTTTCTTGTCGATTTCGGAAAGTTCGCGGAATAATTCTTCCTGCCGCTTGGTGAGATTTTTGGGGGTTTCAACCCGGACATGAATAACCATGTCGCCTGTTCGAGTTCCCCTTAGCGAAGGCATTCCCTTTCCGGAAACGCGAACCTCATCCCCGCTTTGAACCCCTGCCGGCAGATTGTGTTGAAATCGTTCGCCCGCCACAGTGGGAATTTCAATGCTACCACCCAAAGCCGCCTGACTGAAAGTGATGGGCACTTCGCAATGCAGGTCAGCACCGTTTCGGACGAAGAATGAATGTTTCTTGACTTTGATCTGCACATAAAGATCGCCGGGCTGTCCACCCGACCTTGATGATTCCCCCGCGCCAGTATGGCGAAGGTTTACACCATCATCCACACCGGGGGGAATTTTCAGCACAAGTTCCTCATATTCCTGAACTGTGCCGGCACCCCTGCAAGTTGTGCAAGGGTTGCTGATGGTCACGCCTTTACCGCCACAACCTGTACAGGTCTGCTGAATACGGAAGAACCCATTTCCCTGAATCACCACACCTTTGCCATCGCAGCGCCTGCATTTTACCGGTTGTGTTCCCGGCTTACAGCCTTCACCCCGGCAAGTTTTGCAGGTAACATCCCTTGGGATCCGAACGGTTTTTTCAAGACCCCTGGCGGCGTCAATCAGTTCAATTTCCAAGCCCATATGCAAGTCATTGCCAGGTTGGGGGCCCCTTCTGCGACCACCCCCACCGCCCCCGCCAAAAATACCACCGAAGATGTCTCCAAATATGTCCATTACGGAATCAGCGTTGCCAAAATCCGGCATGGACATTCCATCCATGCCTGCGTGGCCGTAACGATCATATTTTTGGCGTTTGCCGGTGTCTCTCAAAACCTCGTAAGCTTCCGCGGCTTCACGAAAAAGAATTTCTGCCTGCTCATTTCCTACATTTCTGTCGGGATGATACTGCATGGCAAGCTTGCGGTATGCCACCTTGATGGCTTCGTTGTCGGCAGTTTTTTCAACCCCGAGAACTTCGTAATAGCAACGCTTTGTAGCCATGAAATACCTTGGTCTAAAGAAAATGCGGGCCCAGAGGGGACCCGCATTTATTTTATAATAGCATCGCCAATTACAACCTAGCGAATCGCCCCGGCAACCTTGCTGGCAGGGTTTTCTTCATCCACCTTGGTGATCATGACTTCGGTGGTCAGCATAAGCCCTGCAATGCTGGCTGCATTCTGGAGAGCGGATCTGGTCACGCGGGTGGGGTCAATAATACCCGCCTTGAACATGTCCACATATTCACCAGTATTGGCATTATAACCGATGGCAGAGCTTGCCTTGCCATCGCGGGAAAGAATTTCCTCAACCACAACTGCGCCATCAACGCCAGAGTTTTCAGCGATGGTGCGGACAGGTTTTTCAAGTGCCCTGGCAATAATCTGCGCGCCAAGCTTTTCGTCACCTTTAAGCGAATCCGCAGTCTTTTCTGCCGTTGCGATCGAGCGTAAAAGAGCGGTGCCACCACCGGGGACAATCCCATCTGCCACGGCTGCCCTGGTTGCGTGAAGCGCGTCTTCAACACGACCCTTGGTCTGCTTCATTTCAGCTTCAGTGGTTCCGCCAACTTTCACAATCGCAACACCACCTGTCAGCTTGGCAAGGCGTTCACTGAACTTTTCCTTGTCATATTCGCTTTCGGTTTGTTGCATCTGGGCGCGAATCTGGTCGATTCTCTTAGAGATTCCACTCTTTTCGCCGAGCCCACTAATGATTGTGCAGTTTTCTCGTTCCACACGAACCAGCTTGGCCTTGCCGAGCATATCGAGTTCGATGTTTTCCATCTTGATGCCAAGGTCTTCGCTGATGAACTGTCCACCGGTAAGCACAGCGATATCGCCTAGCATTGCCTTGCGGCGATCGCCAAACCCTGGGGCCTTGACAGCGCATACGTTCAAAATTCCCCGAAGCTTGTTAATTACAAGGGCAGCCAAGGCCTCAGATTCAACATCTTCCGCAATAATGAGAAGAGGCTTGCCGGTCTGTGCTGTCTTTTCAAGCAAAGGAAGAAGGTCACGAACATTGTTCACCTTCTTCTCGTAAATCAGGATCAGGGGGTTTTCTAGTTCGCAGGTCATTTCTTCCGTGTTGATGAAGTAAGGAGAAACGTATCCCTTGTCGAACTGCATACCTTCCACAAAATCAAGGGTGGTGTTGGCTGTCTTGCCTTCCTCAACGGTAATTACGCCGTCTTTGCCAACTTTTTCGAAAGCTTCAGCCATCAATTTGCCAATGGTCATGTCGTTATTGGCGCTGATAGCGGCAACTTGAGCCACTTCCTCAGAGGATTTCATGGACTTGGAAATATCCCCAAGGTTTTCAACAACGGCATGAACGGCCTTGTCGATACCTCTCTTTACGGCCATTGGGTTTGCACCTGCGGTAATATTCCTGAGACCTTCCTGATAAATGGAAAGTGCAAGAATGGTCGCGGTGGTGGTTCCATCGCCAGCGACA
>JBEGQX010000063.1:0-8028 GCA_041180805.1 Planctomycetota bacterium | reverse complement strand
TCTCCTTCATGGCCTTTTCAATACGCTGCTTCATGGTAAGGTTTGTGGGATTTTCCGCCAGATAAGAAGCAAAGTCAGACCAGCGAAGTTCCCTGCCATCATCGGTGTAAACTCTGAAGCGACCCGGATCCCTTTCGTTGGGGGGAATGCAGCTAAGCTGGTAAAGCGAACGCAGCGTGTTTGTTTCATCCGACTGGCAAATTTTGTGCTGGTTATAGAAACCAATGTTGAAGCGAAGGTCAGGATTGTTGCGGTTTTGCTTTTCGCCCTCTGCAAGCAGTTCAATGCCACGGGAAATGTAGAAGAACTTGTCTCTCACCCGGTCCGATTCCACGGAAACATTGTAAGCCAGGTTCCAGCTTTGGAAGAGCCATGGGGTAATGAAGTAAGGTTGCAACTTGGTAAGCGAGCGAACAAGAAGTTCCAGTTCGTTCCACTGGTTTTTCTTCTGCTTGTCGATGGCGGAAATCCAAAGGGCGCAGGTCGCCAAACCGCGCGAACCTGTCAGCGAAAGGCGCACCACCGAGCCGGAAAGCTCAACATCCCCGCGGTTTACCTCGCGCAGCGCCAGTTCGCCGGCCTTCACATCCACGTAATAATGGCGCCAGAACCATGCCAGGGTGAACAAAACCCCGATAAGGACCATGTAGATGATCTTTCGGTTGCGCGCCTGTATTTGAAACGGACTTGCCACTTTATGCCTCTCTTAACACTAATATTATCAGGAAGAAGCGATCTCGCGCCATTTCAGCAGGTAATATGCCAGAATGGCCCAGGGAATCAGGTAGCCCACCAGAATGATCGCGTTCAGCACAATCTGGCCCGAGCTGATATCAAAACCTTCCGCCACAAACACCGTGAAATCCAGGCGATCCACATCCGGTATCACATCAAGGAGCCGGCTTACCACCCACCTGAAAAGCTTGTCCAAATTCGTTGCGATTTGGTTGGCGGTGGTTTGCTCCAGGGGCGATGCCATGTTTTCCCGGCGAACCAATCGCAGAAAGGCCTCGGTGGGGCCACCGCCAGGGTTGGCACCTGATGCCACCTGCCTTATGAAATCCTGCACCAGTCCGCCCATGTACAGGATCAGGGTGAACAGCAGGCTGATAACCCCGGTCAGATAAGTGCTCATGCAAACGGAAAGACCTACGACAAGGCACATTCTTAGCCATAGCCCAATGGCACCCTTGAAGAAGTTCATCGAAAAGTAAAGCTTCTCATTGGCGGATTCCGGGTCATCTGCGCGGAAATAGAAATCGTACCTTGCCATGCCGATATACTGCGTGGGATCCAGGCATACCACTTTCACCATCAATGGCTGAACAGGACGGTTGATGTTTTTTAACTCGTTCAATCTTTGGGGGTCGGTTCCAAGGGCGTTCTTGAAAAGGCCCGCTGGAATGTCCAGGTAAAGCGTCTGGTAATCAAAGATCGGTTTGCTGGGGAAGACATAATAGCCAAACTTCTCGGCAAGCTCGTTTTCAATTTGCGCATCCGTCCTGCCTTTGCGGTCGATAAGCGCCTGTCTTTTTTCCCTTTCGTAAATTTTGTCGTCCCCCTCGCGGAAACGCCATGTCTGAAAGGTGAAAGAACAGGCAACGCCCCGGTTTTCGCGCCCTTTGGTGGTTCTGTAAATATCGAAGGTGAATTCAGAACGAACCTTGTCGCGGCTGGTAAGGTTTGCGGGGGGCATGGGGAATGTCCAAACCGCGGTGGCTGGGCCTCGGTTTCCCATACCAGGGCCTGCGATGTAGCTTCGATATTCCCACTCGCGACCGACATTATCACCACGGTTTTCATTCTCGGTGTTCAAGAATGAGAGGTCGCCGTAGAAAGGCACCCGCGCCTTGAGGCTTTCCGCCGCCGCCGAGGGGTCAACTCCACGAACCACGTAAAGAAGGCTTACCGCTGTCATGGCAAAAAGGATGACAGTCATCAGTGCCATGAAACCAAGAAACCTTCCAAGGATGATTTCAAATCGCTCCACCGGCTTGGTCACAATGGTGTGGATGGTCTGGTTTTTGATGTCGGCAGGAATGCTGAAAGCCGCAAGCAGGGCGGAGGTTAGCAGAAATAGCGGCGCCATGGCCCAGTAGACCACCTGCACATAACTTCGCACCTGGTCTTCAGGCTTGTAGGGAATGAACCAGCTTGAGAAAAGAAAGACCAGCAGCAGCGCGCCGAACGCATAGACGACACGCCTGCGGATTGCCTCCTGGAAACTTAGTTTGGCCAGGCCCAGGATTCTACCGGGGCGAAGGTTCAAGGCGTTGACAGCGAAGGGGAACAATACCGCAAGCAGGCTTAGAAGGCCGGAAAAAATCTGCAGCACATCCAATAAGGAAGGCTGGCGCGATGCCGCTTCCGGCTGCGAGGTGGAGCGCAGCGCGATGATCAAAAGAAACAGTCCAACCCCTGAGCCGGCAAGGGCGCCAAAGGTGATCTTTTTCCAGGGAGCTATGCGGTCACGATCCACCTTGGAATACCTTCTCCAGCCAAAAATCAGCCAGAGCACAAGGGCTATCGAGCAAAAGCCGCCCACGCTTTGGGTCCATTGCAGAATCCCTGACTGCAGGTCTTCCCAGCGCAACGGATCGCGTTCAATGAATAGGGTTGCAAGAAGCATCGAGTTCATGGTTTGAATAATCCGGAGTTTCTGTGTGGTGGCCCATAGGGCGGTTTAACGGGCCTTTTCCTGAGGTATAAACCTTCTGCCGGGGTGCGCCTTGCTTTCTTCCACAATGCGCAGGAAGTAGTCTTCCAAGGTGGTGGTGGGATGCCCGATGGAATCCAGCTTGCCACCATGCTTGTGCAGCAACTCCTCAAGTTCCCTGCGAAGCTGGTCGTTGATCTGCAGTCCGCTGGCCCGAAGTTCCAGGCGGTTTACATCCTGCAGCAGTTCGCCGACATTGCCATAGGCTTGAAGTTCACCAAGGTTGAGGATGGCGATCCGATCACAAATGTCCTGAACATCTTCCAGTCGATGACTGCACATGATGACCGTTTTGCCCTGTTCCTTGAGTTCCACGATCAGGTTTTTCATCCAGCGGGCGCCCAGGGGATCCAAACCAGAGGTTGGTTCATCCAGGATCACCAGGTCTGGGTCATTGATCATGGCCTGTGCCAGGCCAATTCTTTGACGCATACCCTTGGAATATTCCTTGAGGATTCTCTTGCGGTTGGCGCCCAGGCCGACGCGTTCGATCCATTCGCGGGCGCGGTCGTTGCGGGTTTTGGCATCCAAATCAAAAAGTCGGCCGTAGAAATCCAGAGTTTCCTCCGCGTTCAGGAAGCGGTACAGGTAGGATTCCTCAGGCAGGTAGCCAATGCGTTCGTTCTTGGAAACATCAGCCGCCGGTTTTCCAAATACAAAGGCTTCCCCATCGGTGGGGAAGAGCAGGCCAAGCAGAAGTTTTATGGTGGTGGTTTTTCCCGAACCGTTCGGGCCAAGCAGGCCGAAGATTTCGCCCTTGCGAATTTCAAGGTTCAACGCCCGCAGTGCCGTGTGCTTCTGGCGGCCCCAGAAATCGCGGTACACCTTGGTCAGTTTGCGGGTTTCAACGATCACTTCTCCAGACATGAAAACCTCTCAAGCGCTTCTCTAACTAACCAGGCAAAACAAATGAATAAAGCATGCCTGGCAAAAAATAGAACTGTTCGCACTGCCAGCTTGAAACTCTTTTTGGAATTCCAAGGCCGATAAATGCAATCGTTATCATAAGTTGGGCGCAAATCGATATCAAGCAATTACAAACTCAAGTTTTTGAACTTTTTGGATTGTGTGGAAACTGCGAAGAGCCACCGAGATTTTAGCCTGCAAAGTTTTCCCAATTTCCCGAGGCCTCAGAACCTCTGTGGGTTGAAAGGAAGCCTTGTACTCCAGCGATTGGCAACCTTTCACGTAATAACCAAGGTACAGGTGGGGCAGCTTTCTTTTTTTGCATTCCTGAATTAGTCGTAGCACATTCCATATTCCAAGCCCAAGCTTTGAATGATCCGTGTCGTGGAAAAAATAGATGGCGCTAAGCCCGCATTCCAATGCATCCACATAGCCAACCCCCACCAGTTTCCCCTCAAGGAAGTAATTCCATTGCTCAATTTCAAAAGGATTGTCAAGAAAACCAATCGTGTAATTAAAGCGATCATTGGGTTCCTTGAAATCCCACCCTCGTTTTTGGGCTCTTTCAATGTGGAATCGGTCGTGCAGTTCAATCACATCATCGGAAAGAAAAGGCTTGGTGATCACCAGTTGAACCTGTTCGCGGTTCAATTTCTGGTTGCGTTTCTGGCTGCGATTTGGCTTGAATTTGCGAACGGGGATCCGCAAGGATTTGCATTCTTTGCAATCGCTGCAGGCAGGCCTGAACACATGCCTGCCGAAGTGGCGCCAGCCCGCGAGCAGCCTTTCCTGGTACTCCATGGCGGACATTTCTGAAACCATGTCAAATTCAGTCTGGCTTTCCCTGTCTGGCAGGTAGCTGCATTGGTCCGGGGGTGTGGTTAAATTCAGTTCAACTTTCATGTTTCGGTGCCTGAATTATGAAACTTTGCCTTTTCGAGGGTTAATTGGCTTGAAGCCACGCCTTTTCTTGACAAGAATACCCCGGCTTGTTTCGCATCAATGTTTTCCGAATGGATGGACCCAGAGAATATACATGATGGACGAGTTTGAAGGTTTATGCAAGCTTGCAGATGCTTATGGAATTGAAACAGGCTACATCGATTCCCAAGGGGTCTGGCAAACTGCTTCGCAAGAGGCCATGCTGGCAATTCTGAAAATTCTTGGAGTTCCCATCCAAAATGCCGGCCAGGCAGGTGCTTTTCTCAAGGAAAGAATACTGGCCCAAAAAAGAATTTCCCTGCAGCCGGTTGAGGTTATCTGGCTGGAAAAAGACGAAGATTTTGTGGAAATTCCTCTTCGGTTGGAATCCACCATTCAGGATCAGGCCTTTGCGGCAACGCTCCGGCTGGAAAACGGAAAACAGCTTGAATGGGAATTTAAGCTGAATGAACTTCGAGTCTCTTCAACAGAAGAATTTGAGGATGTTCGGTTTATCACTCATCAGGTGGAATTGCCCACAAAAATCCCCGTTGGTTATCACCATTTGGAAGTAAAGACCGGTTCAAGTTGCTTAAAGTGCCTTTTGGTAGCGTCTCCGGTGCTTGCCCATGGAGACCATGTTGGGGATAAGGATAAAACCTGGGGAGTCTTTTTGCCCTTATATGCTGCCAAATCCGAAAGAAACCTGGGTGCCGGGGATTTTCAGGATCTGGAAGCCCTTTTGGAATGGACGGTATCCAAGGGGGGGAAGGTTGTTGGCACTTTACCCATGCTGGCTGCGTTTCTTGATGAACCCTTTGAATATAGCCCCTATTCGCCCGCAAGCCGGCTTTTTTGGAACGAATTCTATCTGGCGATCGAAAAAATCCACGAACTGGAACGCAACCAGCCTGCGAAAGGTTTGATTCAAAGCGCCGAATTCCAGAAGGAATCCGCGCGGCTCCGGGATGCGGATCTGGTCGATTACAGGGGGGTAATGGCCCTTAAGCGGCAGGTGCTGCAATTGCTGGCGGATGGATTCGCGCAGAACTCCAGCGAGGCAAGAAAAGATCAATTCCGATCCTTTATTGAGGGGAACCCGGCGGTGGTGGATTACGCCCGGTTTCGTGCCGCCGCGGAAAAGTTCAAAACATCATGGCACACTTGGCCGGAATCATTCAAGATCGGTAATATCGACGAAAAACAGCTTGATTCCAAAGCTATTTTGTATCACCAGTTGGTGCAGTGGTGGTGTTCCGAACAAATGGGGGCCCTGGCCAAAAAGGCGGCAAGCCTTGGCGCAAACGGCCTGTACCTGGACCTGCCCCTTGGGGTGAATGCCGACAGTTATGATGTGTACCGGCATCGAGAGTTGTTTGCTTTGGGGGCCTCCGGGGGGGCGCCACCGGATGGATTTTTCACCCTTGGCCAGGACTGGGGTTTTCCACCCATGCTGCCGGAGGAAATGCTCAAGGATGGTTTTTCCTACCTGCGAAGCGTACTCAGGCACCACATGAATTCCGCATCCAGCCTGCGGGTGGATCATGTGATGGGTTTGCATCGGCTTTACTGGGTGCCCCGCGGGTTGGGGGCGAAAAACGGTGCTTATGTCCGGTATCCGACAGAACCACTTTACGCGGTTTTCAATTTGGAATCCGTTCGGCATAAGACCATGGTGGTGGGTGAAGATCTGGGTACGGTACCCGAAGGGGTGCGGCCCGCTATGCATCGGCATGGTTGGCACCGGCTTTTTGTCGGCCAATTTGAATGGAATCCTCATGATGGCAGGGTGCTTAACGAAGCTCCGGAGGGCGCCATCGCCAGTTTCAACACCCACGATTTGCCAACCTTTGCCGCATTTTGGACAGGGAAAGATATTCAGGATCGCTTGGAAATGGGCCTGATAGGGCAGGAAACGGCCGATTTAGAAAAACAAAACCGGTTCAAACTGTGTGACCAGGTGTCCCGGGAATTGAAAATTCAGGAATTTTCCAGCGACAATCCCTTGGACAATGCCCGGGAAGCCTATTTGGGAATCATTGGGGAATTGACGCAAGACAATTCCCAGATTGCACTTATGAACATTGAAGATTTGTGGGGGGCTGTGGAACCTCAAAATGTTCCCGGAACCTGGCGGGAAAAGCCGAATTGGAGGCACAAGGCGGCATTTTCGGTGCTAGAATGGGATGGAGTAACCGGGATAGGCGATGTGTTGGAGAAATTAAACCAGCGAAATAACCGCTGAAATTACAGCAGTTTGAAGGATCGGCGAAATTTTTTTTCAAAACCACTTGCCAAGTTTCCTAGGTACTCTAAAAACAATGATGCGGGTCGAGTGAAATGTCGATAAGACAAACTCACCTGCAAAACAAGCTTCCTCTGGAAGCTTTTTTGATCTTTGACAACTCGGCAGCGGTAAGAAGTTGCATCGCAAGATGAAAGAGCAACAAGATTCGGGCAACCGGATTGTTGTTGTTTGCGAACTTTGCGAGAGCCTTAGATTGAGAGAACTTAAAGTAAGGATCGTTGAACTCAATTTTCCATGTTCGTCAAGAAACATGGAGGGTAGCTAGGTGATAGATCTTTGGTTTTCTTTTTATGGCAACATAAGAGGGAAAGTGATAGATCGATGCGTCCAAGCTACTAAGGGCGTGTGGGGGATGTCTTGGCACTAAAAGGTGATGAAGGGCGTGGAAGACTGCGATAATCCTGGTGAAGCTGTCAAACAAGCATTGATACCGGGGTACCCGAATAAGCGTACGCTGAATACATAGGCGTCCGTGACCAACCCGGAGAACTGAAACATCTCAGTACCCGGAGGAAAAGAAAGAAAAATCGATTCCGTCAGTAGCGGCGAGCGAAAGCGGAATAGCCCAAACCATTTGGAATCTCCAGATGGGGTTGTAGGACCAGACTTTCGACTGAATAAACCTAACCAAAGCGTCTGGAATGTCGCGCCATAGAGGGTGAGAGCCCCTTAGGTGAAAGGTTGATGCGGTTTGTCTGGCACCTGAGTAGAACCGGCCACGTGGAATCCGGTTTGAATCTGCGGGGACCATCCCGCAAGGCTAAATACTCTTTAGTGACCGATAGCGAACCAAGTAGCGCGAGCGAAAGATGGGAAGAAACCCGATAAGGGTAGGATAGTGAACCTGAAACCACATGCCTACAAGCGGTCGGAGCCCTATGGCGCAAGCCAGGGTGACGGCGTGCCTTTTGCATAATGATCCGGCGACTTACCGTCATCAGCCAGGTTAAGCCGTTCTGCGGTGGAGCCGAAGCGAAAGCGAGTCTTAAAAGGGCGACAGAGTTGGTGGCGGTAGACGCGAAACCACGTGATCTACGCATGGGCAGGATGAAGTGAGGGTAACACCTCATGGAGGTCCGAACTCACTAGTGTTGAAAAACTAGGGGATGACCTGTGTGGAGGATTGAAAGTATCATCAAACGTGGAGATAGCTCGTTCTCTCCGAAATAACTTTAGG
>JBEGQX010000062.1:0-4292 GCA_041180805.1 Planctomycetota bacterium | reverse complement strand
AGAACTGGTTAAAATTGCGGAAAAGGAAGGTGTATTAATCAATCTGATCATGGAACAAGGCACATTGGCGTCTGACCCAAAATCGGTCGTGCAAATTTGCAAGGAAGTCAAACAACTTGGGGTTTGCTTGGACCCCAGCCTGGAGGTTCTAAGCCCGGATATTCAACTGGAAGAACTTTACTCTTACGCCAGACACATTCATTTCCGCGATACTGGCAGGGGAATTAGCCAGTTTCAGGTAAGAGTTGGCCAGGGACAGGTTGATTTTGGCAAAGTTATCAGCCATCTTGAAAAATGCAATTACGAAAGAGCTTTAAGCATCGACATTCAGCAAAAGCCCGAGATAACTTTCCCAGTGGAGCCCGAAATTAGAAAATTAAAGTATCTTCTTGAAAGCATGAATTAATGTTTTCGAAACATGGATTCGATTGTTTCTGAACAGTATTATCCTTTTCTTTTTTTGATCCTCCATAAAAATTACTTTGTGCTGCCATTAATACATGGCTATAGATATTTGGTGTGCTAATTTACCTAGGAGGACGATAATATGGCTTTTGAACTACCAGCATTACCTTATCCGTCAGATTCATTGGAAAAGGCGATTGATAAAACAACCATGGAAATTCACCATGGGCGTCATCACAAGGCGTATGTAGACAACCTTAACGCCGCTCTGGCTGACCAGCCTACCTTGCAGGCTAAATCCATTGAACAACTTTTGGCAGAAATTTCTTCTGTACCTGAAGCAATCAGGCAAAAAGTTATTAACAATGGTGGAGGTCATGCCAATCACAATCTTTTCTGGGAAATTATGTCTCCAAATGGAGGCGGGGAACCCACTGGAAAATTGGCTGAAGCCATAAAATCTACTTTTGGGGATTTCACCAGCTTCAAGGCTAAAATCAAAGAAACAGCCTTGGGCCGTTTTGGATCTGGTTGGGCTTGGTTGGTTTCCTCTGGCGGAAAACTGGAAATCACCAGTACCGCGAACCAAGATAGTCCAATCATGAGCGGTAAAACCCCCATTTTGGGCGTTGATGTTTGGGAGCATGCCTATTATCTGCGCTACCAAAACAAAAGAGCTGATTATGTTGACGCTTGGTGGAATGTGGCAAACTGGGCTATCATTGGAGCTCGTTTCGACAAAGCCAAGTAATTGGCATTCTGTCAACAACTTTGAAAAGGCAGGCAACTTTAAAGGTTCCTGCCTTTTGCTATTGCAATGAAACACAACAAAAGATATTAGACCTTCGGTTTTAAGTTCCTTTTGGGGAGGATTTTCAGTGGTGCGAAGGGTGGCAGAAACAATCCGTTTAACCTGCCCCATCGTATTGATGGCAATAATTGGCTGTTTGTCTCACGATCACATGAAGCCACTGCCACCACAGGAAGAATATAAAGTGCCCCCCTTGGAAGACAAAAGATTCAGCCAACCAGTCCAGTACCCTAAAAATTTATTGAATAACGAACCCATCAAAAAAGGCGGCCTCACCAAGGATGGCAAAAACCCATCCTCCTTTAAACAGGGCGGCGCAGGTCCTGGCGGCCCCGGCGGAAACTAAAATAAACACTATTACCGAACTTACCCTTTGATTCTTTGCCTGAATCCCTTTAAAAAATATTAGCTCTGCAGGTCCACTAAACTCCTGCTGCCAACTGTTATTTTCGAATTCAGGCTAGGAAAACATGACTTCAGCATATCTTGTTTCACAACATTTGTTACCAACCAGTAATTCTTCCTATATGGAAGAGAGTTGTGTTTCCAGATGGATTAACGGCTATATCACCTTTTGGCACCCGGCAGCAATCACGCATTTTGAAAAGCCACCAGTCATTGAAAATTCGGAACTTCAAACCTCTATAGATGGCGTTTACTGCCTGACTGAGGAGAAATTGGATTCCACTCAAAAAGATTTTCGATCGTTTCTGGCGAATGAAGACATTGAAATCTCCCAGCAAAACCTTTTAAGGTTGTTGGAGGTTTCTCCGGAGGGGTTCAGCGAATGCGAACCAAACCTTATAGATCATTTCAGATCACTTGGTTTTTCCTATTTGATTCTGAACGGCCTTTTCGAGGCCATGAACCACGAAAATCTGATCTCCCATGAATCTTTCTGGGAAGAATGCCAACTTGCCGCGAAAGACTGGGGTGCAAAAAATCATGAAAGCAGCCTTGAGCATCTGAAATCGGCAGCATCACTTCTACAAAGTGCGAGGGAGGTTTTGCACTCTTCAAATGTTTATTTGTTGAACCTTGTTGAACTTGAGACCGAATCTACTGATTTTAGGGCCGACCAGTATGCCTGCCCAACCAACCTTCTTGCTTCTACCAGAGAACTGAAAAAACTGCGGCCTGAAATTCTGGAACAAATATCCACTCTTGCCAAATCGGAAAGCATAGAAATCGCTGGGGCTATTTCCGATGACATCGCTTCCCCATTAATGCCGCTTAGTTCCCGCCTATTTAATTTGCAATCCGGATGCGGTCAATTCAACGACCTTGTTGGAATAAATCCCAAGGTGTTTTTGCAGAAAAACCCGACTATCGCCAGCGATATGCCCAGATTATTGCATTTGGCAAATATCCAAAAGGCCATATTGTTACCATTCAAAACTAACACGGTTCCAGCCTTCAGAGGGCCTGTGGTAAGTTGGTCTTCTCATGTCGGAAGGCAGGTTGAGGCTTTTTGCAGGGAACCAATTGCTGGTAACCTTTACTATTCCATGTTTCATCTTGCTTATCATCTGGGCAAATGTATCCAGCAGGACAGTTCACCAACGATCGCTTTTTATTCCAAGTCCAATCAACAAAACAAAGTTTTTGAACTTTTCCAAAAAAGCTCAACTTTGGCTCCCATATTTGGGAATTGGCATATTCTCTCAACCTACCTGCATGATGTATACCCAAATGAATACCCAGGCCCAATAAGCCAGGAGGATTTCAACCATCCATTTCTGGAATTGAATGCAGAAAACGCCAATCCAATTTCCTCCCAGCAAAAAAGTCTGCATAGACTAAAAGAAATCGATAATGCCTCTACCATGATTAGCCTTGGAATCAGTCTGGGGGGTAGCACCCAATTGGATGCGGAAAAACTATTACACCGAGTCAATGCACTTTTGGAACAAAACAATTCCAATGAAGCGCCTGTAAATGAAGGGGAGGAACTTTTTGCGCAATCGGGAAAAATTCTTTCACAACGGTTGCTGTCGAGAGGGGCAGAGAACACTCCTGGCTACCTTTTTATAAATCCTTGCAGTTTTGCAAGAAGAATAGGTCAAACCAATCAAATCGGCCAAGGTATAAGCCAGGGCAGGGGAGTCCTTGCATCTAATGATAGTGAAGCCTTGGTTGAAGTTCCCGGGATGGGTTTCACCTGGGTGCCGGAAGCGACTCCTGAAAATCCAGCAAAGTTTGAAAACCGTTTTAAACTTGCGGATGAAACAACAGTAAGAAATGAATTCTTTGAAATTGAATTTGATCAAAACTCTGGTGCCATCAGGGCGTTTCGCGATCTCAAAGCACGATTAAACCGCCTTAATGTTCTGCTTGTTTCCTCGCTTGGTTCAAGCATGATCTCAACTGGTAAGAATGTGGTATCCAGCGGACCTTTACAGGGTATTTTGGAATATTCAGGTTTCATCCAGGGTTCTGCACAGGAAAAACTGGCGGATTACACCCTCCGCGTAACCACTTGGATTGGCAGGCCCATTGTTGATTTAGAAATCAAAATCTCGCCCACAAAACCAATGGGAAAAGACCGGCACCATGATTACTTTGCGGCAAGAATCGCCTGGCCAAAGGATTTGGTCAGATTACTCAGGGGAACTCAAGGTAAAACAGAAAACCCATCAAATCCGCATATTCAAGGAGCGGATTTCCTGGAATGGAAATGGGGCACAAAACGAACTTTTCTATTTCCAAGATCTTTACCTTACATCGAAAAAAATGGCGAAAATTATCTGGATCTTATCTTGCTGACTGATGGGGAAAACCAAAAGGTTTACAAAATAAGTCTAAGCATGGATCGGGAGCATCCTTTTCAAATTTCCACGGCCCTTGATGCCCCGATATTTATCCAAAAAGTGGACAAAGGCCCTCCTCCCTCCGGTCCAACGGGATGGCTATTCCATATTGATGCGCCCAATCTGGTAATGCATAAAATAATGCCTGGTAAGGAACCCGGATCCGTCATTTTCTTGCTGGAAGAAACTGAAGGTTTCGCGACCCCCTGCGAAATCAAATGTCTGCGACCTCCGCAGCGAGCATGCTTGGTAGACTTGGATGGTAA
>JBEGQX010000061.1:0-42546 GCA_041180805.1 Planctomycetota bacterium | reverse complement strand
TATCGACACAAAGATAGGCAAACTTTTCCTTTTTTTATGGAAAAATCGATTTTGATACCTTTCAGGGTTTCAACGGCCTTTTTGAATGGAAAACAAGCAAGCTTGGGGATTTGAGTAATGTTTTTGACCCACTTTCAACACTTTTTTGGAAAAAATCATCTTTTAAAGAACATTACTTCTATAATTTTATGGCTAATTTGCCGATCAGTTAAAATGTGAGGATGATTCCGTCTGATATTTCAGACTTTTTAAAATTTGCTTGTGAGGTCTTTATGTTTGGATCCATTGTAAAAATGCTGAAAAAGAATTTCTCCAAGAAAAACAGTATTAAGCATAGCCCCTTCGGCAGATTGGAATCCTTGCATCTGGAAACCTTCGAGGAACGCGTTACCCCGACCGTTACCCCGGTTTTGGCAAATGGAGTCATTAGTGGGAACATACTTCTAGGGCAGGGAACCGAAGGAGTATCTGGCGTGCAAATTGTTCTCACTGGAACAACCACCACTGGCAGAGATATCAATGTTTCCACCACCACGAATACCACGGGTGGATATGCGTTCGACCAATTACTTCCAGGTTCCTACAAAGTTTCCCGAGGTACTCCCTCAGGTTTCTTCAATGGAACTTACAACGCTAATGCCAATGTGAATTTAGCGGAAAGCCAAACCATAACCCAAAATCTTGAAGTGGCTGGAATCACCGCCCCAAGAATTTCCATGGGACTTTGGAGTTCAGGAACCAAGATTAGTATCACGCCACCAACCGCAGGCACCGGAACTGCCAATGGCTTTACCATGCCAACCTACCAGACTCTTGGAACACAAACGCTAACGAAAGGCCAAACCTCTTATGTCGACTTGGCCGGATTCTTCGCAGACCCGGACACCACAAACACCACGGTTAATTTCAACACTTCAACCGGTAATATCGCGGTAACACTGTTGGATAACCAAGCCCCTATTTCCGTGACCAACTTCCTGAATTATGTGGAAGCCGGAAAATATGGAAATGACTTGTTCCACCGCATGGCAAACCTGTCGGGATCTGGCGCGCCCCAAATTATTCAGGGTGGCCAATTCACGGTAAACGGTGACCCAATTACCGGGTTCAGCGATGTCAGCACCTATCAGCCCATCCAAAATGAGTCCAATGATACCACCAGGCCAAATGCCGCAGGTACTCTGGCCATGGCAAGGACACCCGATCTAAACAGTGCCACAAGCCAGTTTTATTTTAACATTACCGACAATACCACCGCATTGGCTGGTTCAGGCGGTAATGGCACAGGCTACGCGGTATTCGGCAAGGTTGCTGATGCGGCAAGCCTTGCGAACCTAAATAGTTTCACCTCGCAATACACAGCCCAGTCGGTGAACATTCCAATCAGCAGCCAGCCTAGCAAAACTCTGCCAACTGTACCCGTTCTAAATGGCGTGACTCCATCTGGTGCTTTCCCAATTGGCGCGCCTGAGAACCAGCTTGCAACCATCACGGATGTTTCCTTTGCGGCAGCGCCAACAGGAAGACTTACTTATACAGTTAGCAGCAGCAATACATCCGTTGTAACGGCATCTCTGGGAACTCTTAATGGTTCGTTCTCACCCAACCAGTTACAACTGGTGGCGGGTGGAAGCCCAGGCAATGCGGTTGTCACCCTGAATGTGACCGACAATCGTGGTGAAACTGTAGTCTACCGCTTCAATGTGGTAGTGCAGTAATTCGCGCCATAAACCAAGAAAGCCGGGAGGTTATCTCCCGGCTTTCTTTTTTATCGAAGCCACCCATTATTTCAGTGTGGCCAGGAAAGCGATCAAGTCCAGAAATTCCACCGGCGAAATGGTTCCGGCAAGCCCTTCCGGCATACTGCTTTGCTTCAGGGTCTTGCGTTCCTCAATATCACCAGTCTTGATGGTGCGTTTCTGCTTGCCATCAAAAATAGTAACCTCTTCCTTGGTATCGCTGACCACAAGGCCTGTAATCACCTTGCCATCAGATGTGCTGATTAATGTGGAAAGGTACTTCTTGTCCACCTCGGCGTTCGGATCGATGATGGACTGCACAAGCTTGAACTTGTTCAGGCGGGTTCCCACCTTCATCATGTCAGGTCCGAAATCTGCACCTTCGCCATATACCTTGTGGCAGGCAATGCAACCCCTTCGGAATACCTGTTTGCCGTTATCCGGGTTTCCACCCTTCATATCAGCAATGGCAGTCATGGCCTTGTTGCGCTGCTCCTCGGAAGTGGGATCCTTACCGAGAAGAATCTGAAGATAAGGAATTACCTGCGCCCCCTTCTTATCCAAGGCAATCAAACCATCGACAAGCTTTTTGGAGGCATCGTCTTTGGCCAGCTCGCCTTTCAGGTAGGCGGTGCGCCACCCATTGATATTGGCACCCAATGCCGCCTCGCCAGTATAACGGGTGTAATAATCCTCTGGTTTCTTAAGGGATTCCAAAACAACAGCGGCGGCATCTCCCGTTGGGAAGAAGCTTAAACCGCGCAGCGCCTCGGTTCGCACACGTGGATGTTCATCCAGGGCTGCGACCTTCAAAAGATCAAAAGCATTGGAAATGTTTTCATGGGAATCAGAAACCACGCGGGCGGCAGCCGACCGGGCATCGACCGTTTTGCAAGCCAACACCTTCTTTAGTAATTCCTGGTCCACCTGATGATAACTTTGCTGAAGCCAAAGGGCCTCGCAGCACAGACGGTCATAATCTTTGGAAGAAGGATTTTGCTTTGAAACCCATTCCTTGACCACGGGCAAAACTTCCGCAGCGGGCTTGCCCTCGATTTCACGACGCGCCCTGGATCGGGTTCGCCATTCGTATTCCTTCAATTGTTCGAGAAGCTCCGCCACCGATTTTCCATGCTGGGTCACCGGCTTGAGCAGTGGTTTATCCTTGCAGTACATCCTGTAGATTCTTCCATGAATATGGTCACGATTTGGATCTCTCTGGCTGTACTGCATATGGCCAATCAATGGATTGGCCCAGTCGCCAAACCACAAGGCACCATCCGGACCAATCTGGGGATCAACCGGCCTGAAATGTTTATCGGTGCTCTTAAGCAGATCAAAGGGGGTCTTGGGGTCATTTGGGTCAAAACGAACCCTGGTTCCCTTGTAACCTGCGCCATCATCCGTGATTTTCCAGCGAGGTATGCCATTCATATTAATCACGCAGGCATAAATAAACTGGCCTTGAACATCATCGGGGAATTGCCTGGATACCAGAAACTCGCTTCCCACCACAGGCCGCATGCCCTCGGTTGGGAATACCGGGTTCAATCCCTTGCGACCCTGATATTGCTGGCCGGAAAGCGGGGTGTCCCAATGCTGGTTTGCACCAGTACCGTCACCACAAATGCCCTGACTCCATTCATTGAAGACATAGCACCAGGGGTTGCCATAACCAGGGGTGTTGAAATGGCGAATTTTCCAAGACCTTGGATCCAGCACATATGCGCCGGAAGAACCAAAGTTTCTGAAAGGCCCCCATGGTGTCTCCACGGTGGTACTCATGGCGACGCCTTCCAGCATGTGCAGTAAACCAGCATGATTGGATTCAAATGCACCCACCGTGTGATGGGTATCCTCGGTAGCCCAACCATCCAGCACATGAACAACCACATCCGCTTTGTCATCCCCATCGGTATCTTTCAACCAGATAATTCGGGGTTGATCCACCACCAGAACGCCACCATTAAAGAATTCAAACCCGGTGGGGCAGTGCAGCTTGTCGTAAAACACGGTGCTTTTGTCGGCAATGCCATCGTTGTTGGTATCTTCCAGGATCACCAATTTATCGCTCGGCTTGGGGTCACCCGGCTTCCATTGCGGGTAACTTGGCATGGTGGAAACCCAAAGTCTGCCCTTGCCATCAAAGGTCATTTGCACAGGCTTCGCAATCTCGGGAAACATAAGTTCATCGGCGAAAAGCTTCATCTCAAAGCCGGGTGCCAGAGTGCAGCTTTTAATCAAATCCGCAGGGGGAAGAATGCGCGGGCCACCTTCGGGATTTTCGCTGTACTTCTGACGGGGTTCGCCAAACCGGGTGGCAGGGGTGAATAATTCACCTGTCTTCGAATCATCCGGCTTTGAAGCTACTGTTTTTCCACCGGCTATGTCCCAAATGATCTGGTCACGCACCTTGGCCATGTTTCGAATCTTCAGATATTCCCTGGGGAAGGTTTCCGTATCCCAGGTGCGACGGCCACCATAGACATACCATCCGTTGATCATCCGGTAATCCTGCAGATGCACCCAGGATTTGTCGTTGATCGCGGCCTTTAAAGACTTGAGCAATGCGGAGTTGCCAGCGGCCTTATTCGGGCTTTGGAACAACTCTCTGTCAAGAATTTCCCCAACTAATTGGTCGCCTGCTTCGTTCACATGGCAGCCATTGATGGTGAACTGCATGCCATCTTTTGCAGTGAAAGCTTTTTGGGTGTCGGCAAAGATATCCACAAAGGCCAGATTCATTTTCTGGGCAACTGCCTTAACCGCATCCGCATAAAGTTTCAAATTGGCGTTCTCCTTGGTTCCCTCGGGCAAAAAGGGATCGCGGGTCGGTTCAAAAGCGATGGGAGAAACCAGCACAAAGCGAGGCTGGCTGCCGGCATCATCCCGGGGATAGGTCTTGGAATAATCCCCGATGAACTTTTCGTAGTCTGCTTTGAATTTTTCAACACCCGCGGGGCCGGCAAAAGATTCGTTGTAACCAAAGAAGCAAAGATACGTGTCGGCACCAAATGCCGACAGCGGATCATCCAGCTTGGTGTAATCATTCGCCCTTTGCCTTAAAGCTACCTCATCCGCAGGCCTGCCAAAGTTACGGAAGACAATCTTTTTTTCCGGCATGCGCGCATGAAGAAGGGCCTCGAAGGTTCCAAAGAGGTTCATTCGTTCCGCTGTGGAATTACCAACCAGGGCAACTCTTTCCCCTTCCACCAATTGCAAAGGCAGCTTGCTGGGCGGAAGTTCTGACCGCTTGGGACGCGGAGCAGGCTTCAACATGTCTTTGGAATCGATTCCACTGCCTTTTTTCTCGTTTCCTTTTTGGGCTGTCGCCACAGACCCACCAAACACCACTGCAAGACCGAGCACAGCACCCAGCCCCAAGGAAAATCTGTATTTCATCGTTTCTCCAGGAATTATTTTCAAAACCAACTAATGATCTAAGTGTATTGCAATCTTGCATCCTAATCAATCGTTCATTTTTATGGGCTAAAGCGTAAAACACAAGGAGCCCGCAGGCTTTATACCTGCAGGCTCCATGGTGGAGAGAAGGACGACTAGTATTTCACTTCAAACCCAAAGGTAAGACCCTGAGCCCATATGGCTGATTGGGTCATCGGCACTTCGGGTCGGGCCGCACCCACCAGCGCACCGCCATTTCTTTGGCTGGTATTAATTAAGGGGTCAATCTGGTTGCCCGGCCTGATCACACTCGACCAGTAAAAGTAATCATAACCAGCATAAAGCTGCAGATAGTCGGTAATGTCAAATCCCAAACGGAATTGCACCTCGGGGATCACCGCGAATGCGGATTGATTATGCATGCCCGAATTCGAAGGAAGCGCGTACACAAAACCGTTGCTGGCAGCTCCACTTTGCACACCATTCTGGAAGGATGTCCTTGAACCAGCTATGGCGATATTTTGCTGGGTTTGTCCCACAGCAACCTTGCCCAGGGCTCCGGCATGGAACCTCTTGTAATCATATTTCAGCGCTCCACCAATCTGGGCGCCGTAAAACCAGTTGCGAGTCAAAAATTGGTCATTACCCAGAACCCGTGAGTTAGCTCTCTGAAGATCCAATGAATAGGCCAGGTATTCTTCTAACTCCGCAAATCTTCCACCAAACAAAAGATCATAGGACATACCATTACCGGGGTTGCCCAGATGAGCCCTTGCGTTCGCTTCCCCACCTGAAAGCTTGCTGTAGGAGTACATGTTAATGGTGCTGTTGGGCAGGGAATTCAAGTTATCCGGCACGGTGGCAAAGATGGAACTTTGCGTGCCTGCAAGGGTGGTGAAGGGTGCGGTAACAATAGGCATGCCTGGTCTTGTGGTGGCACTAAACCCCGTGGAGCCTTGTTCCAGCAAAAAACCGGAACCTTCAAAGCTGTAGCGCTTGCTGTCGTCCAGGTATAAACCACCACTAATCCGGATACCTGACAAGGCGCCGTAGTCGAGCCCGTTACTGTTGGGTCCGCCCAAAAGAATCTGGGTTCCGGGTTGACCAATCGCACCGGGAATGGCATCGCCTGGCTGGCCGCTGGTAACTATGGGTGTTGGTAATGGGCCGTTCCTGATTCGATAATTCAGGTAATCCACACTCATCCAAATCGGCTGCATCTGGTGGAGCAGAGGATGTTTCACAGGATCTGTAATGCTATCCAACGGTAAAGGTGCGATCACCCATTCTCCCGGGAGAGTGGATGGTACCTGAGTGGTTTCCTTGACGGGATCGGATGATTTGGCAACTTCCTCGGCAAGTGCAATACCAAGCACACCCATGAAAGCACCAAACCAGAGAGGAAATCCTTTTCCCATGGTTTTCTCCAGACGATGGTTCCGAACAATGCTTCATCCTGAAGCACATCTTTCATCGGCACTTTGATTCGCCTGTAAACCAGTTAAGCTTTCAAATGACTTTAATAAAAATTTAAAATAGAGCTAACTTCGTCAGAAAGCCTAGAATCCTAACAATCTCTACATTCAATGTGATTCAAATTGCGTAAAATAGCCCAGCCTTCCTGTTTATTAGGGCGCATAAGATTGCTCCAAGGATTTATAACGCATGTCGAACGGCCGATTGCCTTTGGAAACCTGGGATAAACTTCACAATTGGCATCCCTTCACGCCCATGGCCTCTTATCTTGCCAAAGAACCCATGATTATCACCCACGCCAGTGGGTTCTCACTTTTTGACCACCATGGCAGGGAATATATCGATGGTTTTTCGTCGTTATGGTGCAATGTCCATGGCCACCGCGTACCGGATCTTGATGAAGCAATTCGTTCCCAACTCCAAAAAGTGGCCCACAGCACCTTCCTGGGATTAAGCAATGAACCCGCCACCATTCTTTCCAAACGCCTGGTGGATCTGGCCCCATCGGGCTTGAAACGGGTATTTTATTCTGACAGCGGCGCCACCGCAGTGGAAGTCGCTATCAAGATGGCATTTCAGTACCACCATCAAAAAGAGAATCCCCAACCAGAGAAGACAAAATTTCTCTCCTTCAGCGGTGCATACCATGGCGACACCATGGGAGATGTAAGCATAGGCGACCTTGGCCGTTTTCATGATATGTTCAAACCGATCATGTTCCCGACGATCAAGTCGCCCGCCCCGCATTGCATGCGGTGTCACTGGAACATGCAACCATCCACTTGCGGCCTGGCATGTGCAAATTTTCTGGAAGAGCTGATCTCCGGAAACGCCGGCACTCTGGCTGCAGTGGTAATTGAACCACTGGTGCAGGGTGCCGCAGGCATGATTACCGCACCTGGTGGTTTTTTAAGGAAGGTGCGCGAGATTACCAAAAAGCACGGGGTTCTTCTAATCGCAGATGAAGTTGCCGTTGGATTTGGCCGTACGGGAACACTGTTCGCATGTGAGCAGGAAGATGTGATTCCAGATTTTCTATGCCTTGGCAAGGGAATTACCGGTGGCTATCTACCCCTGGCTGCGACACTTACCCATGAGCATATCTTTGAAGCATTCTTGAACCAACCCGGCGGGCCCGACAAGACATTCCAGCATGGCCATACTTATACCGCTAATCCCCTGGGTGCGGCCGTGGCCGTCGCAAGCCTTGATCTTTTAACTGCAAGGGAAGGAGTTCTTGAGAAAATTTCCGGCAAGGTTGAACAACTTCAGAAGCACCTCGAAAAATTAAAGGTTTTCCCCGAGGTGTTTGAAATTCGCGGAAAAGGGTTCATGATCGGTATTGAAATAAAACCCGCTTCCAACCAAACCGACAAAGATGGGGAAACATTGGCGGCCTTGATCTGTTCCGAAGCCATCCATCAGGGTCTTATGATTCGTCCCCTGGGTAATGTGGTGGTTCTAATTCCTCCCCCGGCAATACCGGAAGAACTTGTAGACCGGATAGGATTGGTAATTTACAATTCATTCAGGAAAATCTTGGGGAGTGAATGCTCTCAGGGGAATTCATGAGCGGATTATTCATTACTGGAACCGATACCGGAGTGGGAAAAACCCGCTTCACTTCCTTGCTGGCGCGAGCTTTGATCGCTCGTGATATTCCGATAAAAGTTTCCAAACCCATTGCCACCGGGGCAAAGTACGTTCCCGATGGTGATCTGCTAAGTGATGATACCCTGGTTCTTGGCAGGGCTTCCCAGGACGACGACCTGACCGCTATCACCCCATATTGTTTTGAAACACCTGCCAACCCGGCACTGGCTGCCCGCCTGGCGGGAAAATCTTTCCGAATGGCTGACTTGGTTCAGGCAGTTCGCAATCGACAGCACGAGGGAACTTTCACCCTGGTGGAAGGTGTTGGCGGGTTGATGTGCCCACTGACCGAAACCGAAACGATTGCGGATTTTGCCAGGACATTAAATCTGCCCATCATTATCGTCGCAAGGCGTTCTTTGGGCACCTTGAACCATTTATTTCTAACTTTACAGGCAGCCAAAGCACATGGCCTTAAAGTGGCTGGAATTATCATGTCGGAAACCGAACCGGCAGTGGATCTTGCTTCCAGACATAATCCAACGGAATTTGCGCTACGCTCCAACATTCCAATCCTTGCGGTTTTACCCCATGAAACATCGCTGGAAGCACCGCAATCCTTGCGAATCGTAGAGTCTGTGGACTGGCTGAAAGTTTTGAAAATCCCCGAGACAATCTCACCCCGCTAAGCTGAAACCAACCAACAAGAAACCGGAAACCACATAATGGATATCTTTCATTTCAAGTGTACAAGTTGCGACAAGCTGATGGGTGCCACCAGAGAATCTGCGGGCACACAAGTCCGTTGCCCGCATTGCCAGCAAGTAATGACGGTTCCCTCCAACGAATCGCCAACAACGCCTCCGGCAGAGCAATCCCACGTAACTATCAACGAACCGTTGATCCCTGAACCAAAACTAATCCAGGAAAACACGCCCTCGCTCAGTCAGGAAACCCTGCCTGCCATTGGGCCAACGGTGGAAATACCCAGTCCCATTCAGGCGGAACCCAATCCAGCGCAGGAAATCGCCCCAACGAGGGAAATGACCGAAATTTCTGCCAGCTTTCCTTCTGACGAGCCACCCACAACGGAAACGCCCATGCCTTTGGGCACAGAATTGCAGCCCCAGCCAACAACGGAACAGGAACCCGGCTTCTTTTCCAATTCCAGCGAAAGCCAGCAAACGGAAAACATGGAAGGGTCCCCTTTCGACAAGGCGCCTTCTCCCACCGCCGAAGAAGCCAAAAAGCGGCCGGCCTCAGGGACTTCCATGGCAATGATGGTTCTGTTTTTCTCACTCGTTTCCTATAGCGTGCTGGCCTCGGTGCTTCTGATTGTTCTTTTCTTCCGACTAAGTGCCGCGCCAAAACACCCCTTGGAATTCATTCCAGATGTGGATGGGGACAATCCGGGTGCCAAAAGAACTAAAATTCGTTTCAACAACGACAAGGAAAGAACCCAGCTAAAGCTGCCTTCCAACCTTGTCACCAAGCTTGGCCAGAGTGTGGAAGTGGGAGAATTGCAAGTCACCCCGGTTTCGATCGAACGCAAGAGGGTATCGGTTTTGGTTACTGGTTATGAAAAGCCCGAACCTTGCAAGGAAGATTCGCTGGTTCTGACTCTCAAGCTAAAAAACATTTCCAAGGACCAGTCCTTCAGCCCCATGGACCACTACTTCAACCGTTTTTGGCGTACGGGAAAGACAAACTCTGTGCCACCGCCATTTACCATGGTTCAGCTTGGGAATGGCAAAACCACGAAATCTTTTTTTGGTGGCCCAGCCAAATGGGTGCCGGCGGCAATTTCCGGTTCAAAAACATCCAGCCAGCTAAGGGAGACCGTTCAAGGGTGCAATTTGGACAAAGTGCTGGAACCCGGCGAGGAAACCATTGCCTTTCTCAGCACCGACGGCGAAGACCCCGCCACCGCGGAGCTTTTCAAACATCAGGGCCCCATGCTATGGAGAGTGCAGGTTCGGCGCGGACTTGTGCAGGTGGGAAGCAGGGAAATTCCATCCTCCGCCGTACTGGGCGTGGAGTTCTCCAATAAAGACATTTCGACGGGCAAAGATTCGAATTCCTAGTGAATTTTAAGCCTTTCCGGGATATTTCCTGCAAGCATCACCTCAACCATCCCCATATATTGGATAAAAAAAGAATCATTTTCCTTTCTGGAAGTTGTTGATCATTTTTTTTGTAGGAATATAAATAACTTACCTGTATTAACAGGCTTCTGATTTAAGGTTCATTGGGAACCTTAGAATATCAGAAATGTCAACTTGAATGCTAAGAAGCCTACTTGGCAGCCCGGATCGAGTTGTTCTACTGTGTGGTTTTATTGAGGAGGGGCACCATAAAGGTAGCCCAAAAGTATTATGAAGTTGACTCGCGCATCTAGCTACGCCATTCAAGCCCTTGTTCACATGGCAACCCAGAAGTCTGAAACTCCTGTAGCTTCCCATCATGTGGCTCAGGCAAAGGGCATTCCAGAAAGATTCCTTTTGAAGGTATTGAAGCCCCTGGTTTCCACCCGGGTTCTTTCTTCTATCAAGGGACCAAATGGCGGCTACAAGATCAGCCGTGATCCAAGCAAGGTAACCCTTTTGGAAATCATCGAGGCAGTGGATGGCCCCATTCGTGGCCAGGCACCCTTCGAAGAAGGCGGTGCCTTGAATGTCAAGCTTGAGCACATTTGCAAGCAAGCTGCTGAAGCAACCCGCAAGCATCTTGAACATGTCAGCCTTGCTGACCTCTGCAAGAAGGGCCGTTAATTCGTTTTGTATGGCCTGACGGGCCATTCTTAGACTCGGGGGAAGCCATATTTTTCGGCTTCCCCTTTTCATTTGCCAGCCTGACTGTTATCCAAAAGTTATGGCATTACGCGTTTCGAATATCACCCTCCGTGTGGAGGAACCCGAAACCCTTCTTCCCGGAAAGATCGCAAAGGCTCTTTCCGTTGCTGTTGGTGATATTTCCGCCTGGCGCATCCTGCGCAAAAGCCTGGATGCCCGTGACAAACAGTCGCTCTTATTCGTCTACAGTATGGAAGTGCAAGTTTCCGAGGAACAGTCTGTTTTTAAACAGGCTGCCCGCAGAAGGTTTCACAGCCAACCCGTGGAACTTTATTCTGAAGCACCTTTTGAAATTCCACCCATCGGAAATTTCCCCCTCAAACACAGGCCAATTGTCATTGGCTCCGGCCCCGCCGGGCTGGCAGCGGCATATTTCCTCGCTGAAAGGGGTTTTCGACCTCTCCTGCTTGAACGAGGCAAAAAAGTTCGCGACCGGATCCACGATGTAAAGGCTTTCGACGAAGGTGGCCCTTTTGAACCAGACAGCAATTACCTGTTTGGTGAGGGTGGCGCGGGAACTTTCAGCGATGGCAAATTAACCTACCGTGGCTCAGGGCCCGATGTAAAACGAATCCTGCAACTTTTCGCGGACAACAAGGGCAAGCCCTCCATCCTTTACGACTACCGCCCCCATCTTGGAAGCAACCGCCTGCCGGCCGTGGTTAAATCACTTCGTAAAAATATTCAGGCACTGGGTGGCGAGGTTGTCTTCAACTGCAAGGTGGAAGATTTTGACATCCGGGATAATTCCATCCAGGGCGTGTATACTTCTAGCGGCTTCTTTCCCGCGGATTGCGTCATTCTGGCGATCGGCCATAGCGCGCGGGATACTTATCAGGCACTTCACGCAAAAAACATTCTCCTTGAACAAAAGCCCTTCCAGATGGGGGTTCGAATTGAACAACCACAAGAAACCGCCAACAGGGTGAAATACGGTCCCGCCAAACTCGAGAATGTTATTGGCGCAGCCGATTACAGCCTGGTGGCCAACGGCAAATATGATCTTTTTACATTTTGCATGTGTGCTGGCGGTTACATCATGCCCAGTGTTTCTGAACCAGAGGCTTTTTGCACCAATGGAATGAGCCTTTCCAAGCATGATTCACCCTATGCCAACAGCGGGTTGGTGATCACCATTCCGACGGCAGAGTTCGGCAGCACACACCCACTTGCTGGCATGCACTTTCAGGAAAAATACGAACGGGCAGCTTTTGAATTAAGTAGAACCGAATACCGCTGCCCCATCCAGAGGGCCACAGATTTTCTGGACAACCGTACCAGCTCGGGCAGTATTCCCTCCAGTTACCCCAGGGGCCTGTTGCCAACCGATTTGCATGCCATTTTGCCCGGTCAGGTGATCGAGGCACTGCATCAAGGTCTTCCAATTATGGACCGGAAATGGCGGGGACGATTTTTGGAAGAGGCAACCCTGGTGGGGCCGGAGGGCAGGGGAAGCGCGCCGGTAAGAATTGTCCGGGATAACACAACCCGGGAAAGCCCCTCCGCGAAGGGGCTGTTCCCGGTGGGGGAGGGAGCAGGCTATGCGGGCGGCATTGTTAGCGCCGCACTGGATGGTTTGCGCACTTCCATGCAGATTATCTCCTGCCACGCACCCGCAAACTAATCAGGCGACCTCCGCGAATTGCGATTGCATTTCAAGCTTCGGCATCGGCACACAGGCATCACTGGGGTGCCAAAGGTCTTCACCCCGGGCTACCCTTTCCATCAATACACGGATTTTTTCCTCAGAGCCGGGGACCGCTTCGGTTGGTTGCGCGGATGACTTGGTGCAATGAACCCCAATGCCGGCACCTTTGCGCGCAAATTTGCTGGTGGAGGGGAACTGAGCCCGAACCGAGGGCTTGTAGTAACAGCTATAGCAAAGGCCACGGGGACGATTGGAACGAACTTTTTTGCAACTTCGGCACAGCATGAGAGATCTCCTTTAGGGGTTAAGAATGATATTCGTAAGAAAACGGTGTTTGTTTCATGGATTGGGAAACCAGAACCGCCTTTTCGTGGCGCTGGGAAAGTTCCCAACGAATTTCAGGCAGCAATCTTTCGCAGATGACTTTCCTCTCGGTGGAATCAAACCAGTTTAAAAATTCTTGGCAGGCCCCCGGTTCATCCAGGTGTTCGTCCACCGCCAAAATCATGCGGTCATGAAAATCGGAAACTTCGAAGATCGAAAAAAGGCCTTCCCCTTCCATGCCGCAGTAGGCAAAGAAGCCAAGAGCCAGTGGAGGTAAATCCCAGCAGGAAGGAACTGGCCTTGGAAAAACCACACAACCTTGGGCCAAATGGGGGTCGCTTTCCTCGAGAGCCCTTTGCAAAGCCACCAGGGAAGAAGAGGAAAGGAGAGGGGCAATTCCCTTACGCCAGATGTTTTTCCAGATTTCCATAAAGACCTCTCCTTTGTCGTTGGGTGAATGATCAGGTGTAAAACACCTCATATGGTGATAGTATAATTTTGTTCATTACAAATGCCAGAAAGGAATCGCCAATAGGAGGCTTAATGTTTGGGTTTTTGATGTTTTTTATACTTTTGTGACTATTTTAAATATTTATTATTATACTTTTTTATACTTTAGGCGCGACACCACAGCGTAGAACCTTATCAATCTCAGCAATTTGGCTACCTATTAATTTTATTTTGAAATGCAGATGAAGATCTGTTTTAACGAGTAACTTGGTATTCCATCTCTAACTTGCCTTTAAAGCTGGAAATATCCGTGGTTCCATCAGTTTGAAATGGAAGTTTTTGGCCTTTCGCCACACAAGACGCGATTTTCCATCCCTCGGGTAATCGTAACCGCAAAAATGTTTTTTCAGGCGTTCTCCCCTCTGGTAAATCCAATTGAACCAGCACTTTTCCATCCTTCAACCTGGATTCCATCTGGAAAGAAACCTCGCCAAAAGCAGTAGGGGCTTTTTGCACTGCCAGACTTTTTCCATCCTCCATCCAGCGCCTTGAAGTCGCAAACGCAAGCCGAAGAGTTTCGGGTTTTCCATCATCATCCATATCCAGTTCTTGAACCAATTGATTCCGCAGCATTCCCAGGAAAAACCCATTCGCTGCGCTGTTGGGTGGGCAATAAAAAAACCTGCCTCCGGCGTCCACCGGGTCCAAAGTGCAACCTTCCCCACCCAGGAAGGTATCCCTTGTGAATCCCTGCGCAAGCATTCCATAAAAACCAACCAAAAACTTTTCAGGCTGATCCCTGCGCAGTAAATCCATCGAATAGCGCGAGCCATACAACGGATTAATCCTTTCCGGACCAGTCCAGAATCCATGCGCGGTTCCACCGGAGCGGGTCATCCCCATGAAAATACCGCCATGGTTTTCGATGTAATCTCCCAGGTAGTTTTCTTCGGCGCTGCCCGCTGGAAATATCCTGCTTGCCAGAACAAAGCCATTTATGATGTTCCAGTAACTTCCTATGCGTGTTGCTGTGATAGGGGAGTGCGGTTCCTCCTTATCCAGCAAGGCAATGGGAATAAAGGGTGGATTGGTTTCCTTGCGAATGCTAGACCGCACGGCTTTTAGAAGCGCGACTCCGTATTCCTTCTCGGCCTTGCGAACTTCCGCCAAAAGATTTTCCAATTTCAAATCCGCGAGCATGGGTTGGATATCCCTCAAAACCCGCCATGCCTTGGCATCCACACTCAGGGAATGCACGGGTGTGGAAATATCCCCGCAATAGCGCTCTTTGGGCAGCAGCCCATTTTGCTGGTCGCGATTCTTCAGGATCTTCTGCAGTTCCCTCTCCCATCTTGGTTGCATGGCGACAACCCATTCCCTGTCTTTGGTTTGGCCCCATACACGAATCACATCCAGCAATTTGATACCGGCCTGATGGTGCTCCAAACCTTTGCGACTGAAATCAAGTATCGGAACCATCAGTTTTTTGGCCAGGTCCCCGTAATTCCAAGCCAGCATGGCAAGTGCCGCCTCGCTTCCCTCGGCACTGTAAAGCTGTTCGTACTGGTTGGAGGCGCTGTAAAACATCTTGTCACCCTGGATCATCATGAAATTCTGGACAAGCAGGTTTTTCCAGGCGTGATTGACCCTTGGTTCGGGAACATGAACCTGCGTTGCCCGGGCAACCAGAGACCTCCATTCCTTCACGGTTTCTTGCAGGTGTTTCTCGTAGGTGCCGGGTTGAAACAAGAATCCATCATCCGTGGGTGGCTTGGTAAAGATAGCCATCGTTGCTGATTCGCCTTTTTTCAGGTTTGCGTGCAGCATTCCCCTCTGAAAGGTCCATGTTTTGTCGGCCTGTAAAACAGTCTGGTTTTCCGCATCTTTCAAGGTTCCCGCTTTGAAGGTGCTTTTTCCCCCATCGGCCTGAACCGCAACCTTGCCCTGTGTTCCTCCAATAAGGGTGAACTTAACCATCACAAGACCATGGTCGGCGCCAAAGCTGCTGGTATCCGCAAATGCTTCAAGCCGGTATGTTTCCAATTCCCTTTGGGTCACTTTTTGATCTATTGGCACAGCGCCTTCTGACTGAAATGGTGAAGGGTGAACATAATCAATGACCGCAACAGGCAGCCAACCTTCCAGCCATTGAGGATTGCGAACCCTGCCGGGAATACCACCAAATTGAAATTCATCCGGCCCAACCCGAAATAACACCGGCTTTCCAACATCTCTCCAGCTTCGGCTTCCGCCCCGAAGGTTCATTCCACTTCCGTTGGAAATCAGCCTGGCTTTCACCTTCCCCATGGGGGCACTTAGCAACAGGGGGTAATGGCGGAAGTCGGCATTCACATATCGTGGCGGCGGAAGGATGTTTTCAAAAAACTCGTAGCTGGGGCCATTCGGTTGCGACATTGCCAACTGACCATAAAGATCCTGTTTGGAAGCAATTGCCTGCTTCAGTGTTGGCAAGTTGCCGGGTTCCGCAAAAGCGTTTGCGTTTTCAGGAACCAAAGCCAGCACCAAAGCCATAACTGAACCACGAATTAAAGTACGATTCATCGCAAAGCCCCTGTTTTGGGAGGTAACCTTTCACAAATCATAAATACAAACATGATGGAAGCCGCATAAAAAAAGCCCCGGGTTCAAAACCCGGGGCTGATCGTTCCGCAAGAATTGCCTGACCAATGGTTACGAGATATCTTTTTTGTCCAGCCGTCCCTCGGCTTCCAACTTGCGGAATTTCTTAATGGTTCTGCGAATTCCCTCTTCCAAGGGGGTCTTCAGCAACGGTCCCAGATCTTTCTGGATTCCATCATCGGACAAGTCGTAGGAAATCGGAATCTGCCGGTCACCAAAGGTTATCAGTTTGGATGCCTCGGGTTCCAAAGCGGAAAACACCTTGTGCAATGTGGGTAGATCCACCACATCACCGCGCAGGTTGTACGCCTTTGCCCCTTCAAAATGGGCTTCCAATCCATGGACAAATGCCCTGGCAACATCGCCAACATATTGAAGGTCTTGAAATCCACCGTACGAAATGTGGTATGGCTTGTGAAGCGCCATGCATTTCATGGCCTTGGTGGGTTCACTTGTCATTCCCACATCTCGGCCCACGCCGTAGACCGTCCAGGGACGCAGGCCTACGCTGGTAAGGCCATGGTCCAGGTAATACACCTTGGCGTTGCCCTCGTTGCAAATCTTGAAATGGCCGTAATGCGTGCTGGGGGAAAGTCTAACCTCATCTGAAATGGACCCGGGAGGGTAATCCGTCTGCGGGCCAAACACAGCGGCACTGCTTGCATACACCACACGCTTGACCTGGTCCTTGCATTCCCGGTAGGCTTCGAAAACCGCGATGGTACCAATCACATTCACCTGGGCCCCAAGAATCGGGTTCGCCCTGCAGGTGGGAACCTGCAAACCGGCCAGATGAATGATATGCGTGATTCCATTTTCGCGGATGGCACGGACCATGCGATCCTTATCCACCACATCCCCCTCGCAGAAGACGGTTTTCTCAACCACTTCTTTGGGCAGGATAACCTCCAGTCGGTCGGCATCCTTGCGAAGGTCGTAAAGATAAATGGAATGACCTCCAGCGGCCAGATCTTTCACAATCCACGAACCGAGGAAGCCGTAGCCTCCTGTGATAAGGACTTTCATCGAACACCCCTGTTCAAAAGACGGAAACAATCAGGCGGGAGGATCTTCAGGCTTGGGCTCAGCGGTTGTCTCCTCAGGCGCAATCTTGGCCAGAGTGGAAACAAGATCTTCTTCCTTAAGGTTCATGATCCGAACACCCATGGTGTTCCTGCCAACTGTGCGAATTTCAGTCACATGGGTTCGGTTCACCATGCCCGACGAGGTAATGATCATGATATCATCCGATTCGCGTACGGAAGAAATGGCCACCACCTTGCCGTTTCTTTCCCCGGTGCGAATGTCACGAACACCCTTGCCGCCTCTTCGCTGTTTTCGATATCGCATGGAAGAAGCGGTGGGTGGCGCTTCGCCGTTTTCGTCCGCCGGGGCTTCCGGTTCCTCGGTTGTCTCCTCGGTATCGGCGGATTCTCCCACGGTGTTGGCACCAAATGGGGTGCGCTTGCCAAAGCCTTTCTCGCAAATGGTAAGAAGGAAACCCTCCGGGTCGGCAACAACCATGCCCACCAGTTCATCCTCGCCAACCAGGTTGATACCCTTGACACCCTTGGAGTTTCTGCCCATGTCACGGGCATCCGCCTGATCAAAACGGATCGCCATGCCGTTGCGTGAGCAAAGCACAATTTCATCGCCCCCTTGCACCAGTGCCACGCCGATCAGCGAGTCACCTTCCTCAAGGTTAATGCCGATAATGCCACCGGCCCTGGGTCGTGAATATTCCGAGAGCGGGGTCTTCTTCACCAGGCCGTTCTTTGTCGCCATGATCAGGCTTTTTTCCCCGGAGCCCTCGAAGGACTTGACGGGAATGATCGAGGAAATTTTTTCCTCCGGCCTCAGCGAGAGAACATTCGCGATGGATCTTCCCTGAGCCACGCGATTTCCCTGGGGAATCTGGTACACCTTCAGCCAGTAAAGCCTGCCCAGGTTGGTAAAGCAGAGCAGAAAATCCTTGGTATCCGCAATGAAGAAGTTTTCGATGAAGTCATCATCGCGAGTGGCTCCACCACTAACACCCTTGCCACCGCGGTGCTGGGCACGATAGACCGTTGCGGGCAACCTCTTGATATAACCCTGATGGCTGAGAGTGATGGCGCAAGTCTCGTTGGGAATAAGTTCCTCAAACTCGACATCATCCACCTCGCCGGTGATTTCCGTACGCCGTTTGTCGGAGTATTTGTCCTTCAGTTCAACAAGATCCTTGCGAACATCGGCGAGAATGTTTTTCTCGTCGGAAAGAAGCAACTCATAGCCGTTGATCTTTTCCCTTAGATCGTTGTACTCGCGAAGAACTTCGTCGCTTTCCAGCGCGGCCAACTGGCCAAGCTGCATGCGAACCACGGCTTCCGCCTGGGCTTCGGTCATGCGGTACTCGGAAAGTTCGCCCAGTTCTTTTTGCAGGGATGCAAAATTCGACTCTCCCAAGGCACGCTTCAAAACGGCCGCTGCCACCGTATGGTTCTGCAGTCGAATCTTTGATTCGTTACGGCTTGGCGATGTGCGACAGATATGAATAATCTCATCCAACGAGGAGATCGCGATCAACTGTCCCTCAAGAATATGCGAACGCTTCTTCGCCTCGCGCAGCAGGAATTGCGTCTTGCGACGAATCACCTGGGCCCGGTGCCTTAAAAAGCATTCAATCAACTCCTTGATGTTCAATGTCCTGGGTCTGCCATCCACCAGCGCAAGAAGGATAATGCTGGCGGTTTTCTCCAGAGGGGAATACTGGTAAAGCTGCTTCAGGATTAAGTTGGGGTCGGCATCACGCTTTAGCTCTATCACAATGCGAACAGGGTCGCCGGTTCGCACGCTGCTTTCATCGCGGATTGCGGAGATACCCTTGATCTTTTCCTGCCTGACCAGGTCGGCAATGGATTCCGCAAGCCTGTTGCGGGTCTGCTGGAAGGGAACTTCCTTGATGATAATCTGCGGGCGGGTGCCTTCCTCGTTGATCTCGGCGCGGGCGCGCAGTAGAACTTTGCCCCTGCCGGTATGGTAACCTTCAAGAATACCCTGTCTGCCGCAAATGATCCCTCCTGTGGGAAAATCAGGGCCGGGAAGCACTTCCATGATTTCAGGGATGCTGATTTCAGGATTGTCGATGATTCGGATGGCAGCTTCGCAGACTTCACCCAGATTATGCGGCGGGATGTCTGTCGCCATGCCCACGGCGATACCATCAGAACCATTCACCAGAAGGTTGGGGAACCTGCTGGGCAGAACCAATGGTTCGCGGTACTTGCCATCGTAGTTGTCGATAAAGTCAACGGTGTCGCGTTCCAGATCTTCGAGCATTTCCGCGGCGATGGGCGTCATGCGCGCTTCGGTGTAACGCATGGCGGCGGGTGGAAGACCGGCAAGCGAGCCAAAGTTACCCTGCGGATGCACCAGACGGTGCCGCATATTCCAATCCTGCGCCATGCGCACCAGCGTCGGGTAAATCACCGCCTCGCCGTGCGGGTGGTAGCGCTTCATGGTTTCACCAACAATACCTGCGCACTTGCTGGTGGAGGAGGAAGGCCCAAGGTTCAGATCATTCATCGCCACCAAAATACGCCTTTGTGATGGCTTGAGCCCATCACGCGCATCCGGCAGTGCACGGCTGATGATCACGCTCATAGCATAGGTCAGGTAGCTGTCCCGCAATTCCTCGGCAATGTTCAAGGGTTGGGCGGGAAGAAAACCACCGGCAGCGCCGTCATCAACAGGTGGAACAGGGGGATTATTATCCGGCAATTTGCACCTTCTCTAAACACAAGAATGGACTTTTTCTAACCTTCCGGGAAACAATCCGACGGACCATTCCCTCACCCAATAATTTTACTGAAATTCGCCCATTCTTCCACACTTGCCGAGCCTTATTTTGTACTGTTTTTCCAGCATTTTTTTGATGCTTCCCAACCTCCTCTCTGGTACAATTCAAATAACCATCTCCTATGGATGGAGAATCGCTTACAGCTTCGTTTTTTGGAGGTTCCGCCGTGAATCGTGTAACAGGATTATTTGTTGTCGCAACCATGGTTTTCGCTTCTTCCGCAGTCATGGGACAGAATGTGACTGCCACGCCAAAAGCCAAGAAAACCCTTGATCTTCTCGAAAAGAAAATCTCCGTGGATTTCAAGGACACCCGCCTTGAGGAAATCATGGAAGAATTCAAAGATCAAGTGAAAGGTCTTTCCATCCAGCTTGATGGCAAGGGTGGTGTTTCCAAGAACAGCAAATTCTCTTTTGCCGGCAAGGATGTTCCCGTGAAGGCTGTCCTTGAAGGCCTTCTTAAAAGTCAGGGCAAAGGCTTTGTCATCATTTCCAATACCAAGGATGCCTACGATGGCTCCGTTTACATCAAAGTTTGCAATGATTTTGGCAAACTTGTAGACAAGAAGTAATTCATTTCACTGGACACCCCTGGTGACCATGGTCATCAGGGGACCAGAAAATGGCCGGTTTTCAATTTCCCCACCCTGATTTTGCCCAAAGCGATGGCCTTCTGGCCATTGGTGGCGATCTTTCATCCAACACTCTGATTTCAGCTTACTCGCAGGGTATTTTTCCCTGGTATGATAATTCCACTCCCATCCTCTGGTGGTCACCCGACCCACGGGCGATCATGCAACTCGACGATATTTACATTTCCAAACGCCTTGCCAGAACCATCAGGCAGGGAAAGTTCAAGACCACCATCAACCAGGATTTCCGTGGGGTGATGGAAGGGTGCGCACACCGACCATACGAAGGCACCTGGATTACCCCGGAAGTGATCGGCGCCTACCAAAACTTGCATTCCATGGGTTACGCCCACAGTGTGGAAGCATGGCTGGGTGAAAGGTTGGTGGGTGGAATTTACGGGGTTTCGATCGGTGGCCTTTTCGCGGGGGAATCGATGTTCCATACGGAAACCGATGCCGGCAAGGTGGCTTTGGCCCGACTTGTGGAACACCTTTCAGCCAAAGGTTATGAACTATTCGACTTGCAGATTCTGAATGACCATACCGCCAGTCTGGGCGCCACGGAAATCACCAGAAACGACTATCTTCAAAGGCTTAAAATGGCAATCGCGAAGCCTGTCACCTTTTGAACAAGCCTCGCGACTGAAATTGATGATCAAAAGCCTTACTTGGAAGAATCAAATTTCCAGTGATCGTCAAAGAAACCCGCTGTCTTGATCTTGCCGGGAAATCGTGGATTGGGGGGTGTATTCACATCAATCACAGCGAAATCAGGAAGTCTGGCTATCTGGCGGGCATTGTTCAGGTAATCATACTCCCTGAAGGTAAAGCCGCTGTTCAACACCACATACCTGCCGGGGTTTTCCGGGTTGGGGTAAACCATGATCAGGGCATGATCCTGCGCCGGGAACTTTTCCTTGTTCACAACCAGCGAATCATTGCCCCACTGGGCAGGCAGCTTGGAAGCCATCCGCGCCAAAAGCTTGTTGCTGGTCGCATCGCCCCATAGCACCAGATGATGCTTCTTCACATCATCCTCGGTCACCTCGGTATCATTCTTTACCCGGGCTTCACCCCGAAACTGCTTGCGCCAATGAACCATCGCATGGTCCATCTCGGCCTTGACCCAGGCCTGAATCTTGGGGTTCTTCGATTCGCCCGTTGGGCGCACCATCAGGAAGCTATCCATAAAGGCATCATCAATTGGACCTGTAAGTCCATGCACCTTGCGGGTGCCTTCCGGAGTGGGATGCTTCACAAGCTTCCATGCCCCGTTTTCCCTGCGAAAATGAACAGCCCAAGACCGGTCCGACAAGGGCTTGGGACATGTGATTTCCGTTCCATCAATCATCACCCTGGGATTGGTGGTAATATCCAGCGGGCAAAGTCCGCTGGGCATCTTCAGGGTGAAGCCCTCCACATTGGTGGTGACTGCCTTGATGGTTTTACTGTCCACAATTTCCGCATCCACCAGTGCTTTGTCCCAGTGCTGCTTCATCAGGTCCACCTGAACCCAAAGAAGCTGGTTGTAGCGGAGCGTGTATGTGGAAAAGCGAACTCTTTTGGGAATTGGGTTCCTTCCCTTTTCCACGATGGCATCTATTCTTTCGTTAATTTCCTTCTTAGCCATCGGGTGATAGCTGTGGCCTGTTTTTGGGCCAATGATGTGTTGCAGTTCAATGCCTTCCCTTTTCAGGTAAGTTTCCATGATATCCGCGGCCTGCTTTTGGCTGTCATTTTCACCGCTGTAAGCAACCGTGGGAAGATTGGCCAGATTGATGGCCCAATCGGTGCAATCATACCAATGCAGAAGCTTTCTCTCCCAGGGACCTGGCTGGATATTCTCTTTCTGGAAGACCCTTAGAAACTCCGGGGTTTCCGAAAAACCTGCCCCAGGCGCGGCAGCAGCCCACTTGCCCGGGTAATGAACCGCAAATTGCCAACAAGCGGCCCCACCCATCGAGAAACCACGCATCACAACCCGGTTGCGATCTATGGGATAGTTCTTCTCCACATGGGCCATGGCTTCCAAGCCATCGATCTCCCCGGCGAATTTGTTGGCGCAACAGTATCGACCATACAGGTGAAGCACAAAGGCACCGGCGGGCACAAACTGCCCCGGATCCTTCATTCTGCCTTCCACAAAACTCAGCTCGGAAAGCTTTTCCCCACGACCATGGCACCAAAGATCCAGCCTGCGTTTGCGGTCATCAGGCCCACTGTAATTGGCAGGTACCACCAAACCATAGGGCTGCACCGAATCATCGATCACCGAACGGTAACCACGCACCACCAACCCGGTGGCTGTAGTCCATGGGGCCTTGCCTTCCGCCAGCGACTTGGCCCGTTCCATGCCCAACTGGAGATGTTTCCTTGCCACGGGAAACTCCTTGGCATCGTGAAACTCGTCGTGCTGCAAGGCATAACGCACGCTGTTATGGAAGATTTCCACATCGGGCAATAAATCCGCCAGCGGCTTGTTGGCCAATTGCTTTTTCAGGTTTGCGATCTGTTTGCCAAGGTCGTCCACACCCTTCTGTAATTCTGCCCTCACCTCGGCGGGAACTGGAACGCCTTCCGGAGGAACCGGACGAACCTTGTCGGGAATATTATCCTGCGGGCCATCTGCAAGAACAAAAACCAGCGAAAGTAACATCAAAGAACATGCTGCGATTCTCATGGAGGCACCTATGAAAGTGGAAAAACCCACCCTGTGCGGACAGGGTGGGGTATTGGGAAATCTGGGTGGGAAACTTACAGCGACCAGCCCTTGCGATATTCGAAGTGCAGGTGCTGGTTGGCGGAGGAATCATTCTTGAAGCGGAATGCGGGTCCATCCCATTCAAGCTTCTTTCCTGCCATTTTCATGCCGACATTACCAAGAAGAATGGTTTCGGTAAGCATGCCAGCGTAATCAAAATTAGACATGGCAATGGAGGGATCGTTCTTGCGGATGGCTTCCACCCACTCGCCCTTCATGCCGGTATCGCCTTTGCCATTCCTTGGAAGAACCTGATCCACCTTTGGCTTTTCCATGGGCTTGCCATCCAAGGTGAACATCTTGAAGGCCGCGCCATAATCGTTGGGTGAATAGATAATGCCCTTCTCGCCCACAAGGATGGAACCAGAGGCAACCAGTTTTTCGGGTTTGCCGTCCTTATCTTTGCCAAGGATTTTTTCCTGCAAGGCCTTGGGTGGATGAACTAGAACACCATCCTTCTTACCTTCGTACCAATTCAATGCGACTGGGTCCATCTTGTCCCTGGAGGGGAAATCAAGAATCACATGGGCCCAACCCGGATAGGTTTCATTGTTTACCTGCTCACACTGGGTGATGACCGAGGATGGATAACCCAGCTTAAGCGCCATGAAAGCCATGTTCGCCGTATGGCAGGCCATGTCACCCAGAGCACCGGTTCCAAAATCCCACCAACCACGCCAGGCAAATGGATGATAACCCGGAGCATAAGGACGCATCGGGGATGGCCCAATGAATTCATCCCAATGCACATGTTTTGGAATTTCATGAGTGCCTGTCGGGCGGGCGGTAACCTTTGGAGCTTGTGGCCAAATCGGCCTGTTCGTCCAGACATGAACTTCCTTCACCTGGCCGATAGCCCCGGCGCGGATAATCTCGACAGCCTCACGAAGGCCATTTTCTGCGGTACCCTGATTGCCCATCTGGGTGCAGACTTTCTTTTCCCTGGCCAGTTCCCGGAGAACACGGGCTTCCTTGACTGTATGGGTAAGTGGCTTTTGCACATAAACATGTTTGCCCATGCGCATGGCCATGGCGGCGGCGGGGGCATGGGTATGATCCGGAGTGCTGATGACCACACCATCAATATCCTTGCCCATTTCCTCGAGCATCTTGCGAAAGTCGTTGTACTTTTTCGCCTTGGTGAACTTTTCACCCTTCTTGCCAAGGGTGTTGTCATCCACATCGCAGATGGCAACCACATCGCCAAACTGTCCGGCCTGATCAATATCACTGCCACCCTTGCCCCCAACCCCCACGCCGGCGAAGCGCAGACCTTCCAAGGCAGAAGCTTTAGCGGGTGATGCGGCAATGCCACCAGCAAGCCAGAAGCCTGTGCCGGCAATCGCAGAGTTCTTAACAAAACCACGACGATTCATCTTCTTCGACATGAAAAACTCCGTTGTCAAGGTGGGAGAAACCAGGGCTTTTTTCAGACTTTAAGTCTAAAGCTGCGAGAAGCGCTCTGCAACAGGTTTCACCCGTTTTGTAAGCGGATGACCATCCGGCGGCAGAACGTGCATTTGGTCGTGGTCGGGCTTCTTGCCAGATTTTACCGCCGCCACGTGATGTTCATAATCAACCCAGGCAAAGTAGGACAGGGTAAGGCAGATTGACCACGCAATCATGTTCGCAGGCAGGGATGGGCCAAACATTTTCACAGCGCTGCCCGCAAACTGGTTGAGATGGATGGCGATGCCGTTAAAGTCCACTGAGCACAATTCATCCAGAACAAGGTGGGAAAGAAAACCAACCATGGCACTTGCCGCGATATAGAGTCGCAAGGGAAGGCTGTCATGGGTGTAAGCCAGGAAGGCGATACAGCCCGCGATAACCATTGCCGGTATGCTGTGAAACATTCCCCGGTGAACACTGATATGCCGGAAAACATTCGAAAGGCCAAATCTTATGAAGGCATACATGATGCCAAGGACAGCAAAGGTTTGATCTTCGGTCAGGCCAAACCCCAGCATGCGTTTTAAAAGCATAAGTGGAATTAGCACCGCCGCGAGATTAAACATCTCTCGCACAGGCACACCACTGTCGCTATCAAGGTCGGGCAATAGTCCACTTACCGCGGTAACACCAGCGGCGACCAGACTGACGCCCCAATCGAGGTTGAAGTAAAAGACCGCCGCCAGTCCATTGGCAACGGCCAGCATGGATGAAAACTTGAGATGTCCCCTGTAACTGGCCATAAAGCACCTCCTTGCGCCAGGGCCAAATCCGACCGAATCAGGGCTTCATGCCCAGATTCTTCACCAGAAATCCATATTGATCCGCAACTTCCTCAAGAATCTTCGCAGTGGGCTTGCCCGCGCCATGACCAGCCTTGGTCTCGATTCGAATAAGAACCGGGTTGGAACCCTGATGAGATTCCTGAAGGCGGGCCGCAAATTTGAAACTATGTCCGGGTACCACCCTGTCATCGGTATCGGCGGTCGTAACCATGGTGGCTGGGTAAGAGGTGCCGTTCTTCAGGTTGTGGTAAGGCGAATATGCGTAAAGCGCCTTGAATTCCCCGGCATTATCCGCACTGCCGTAATCATCCACCCAGAAACGCCCTGCGGTAAACTTGTGAAAACGAAGCATGTCCATCACGCCCACAGCGGGAAGACATGCACCGTAAAGATCCGGCCTTTGGGCCATGCAAGCCCCCACCAGCAAACCACCGTTCGAACCACCCTGGATGGCCAGCTTTTTGGAATTGGTGTATTTCTCTGCCACAAGCCATTCCGCGGCACTGATGAAATCGTTGAACACATTCTGCTTCTGAAGCTTGGTGCCGGCCTTGTGCCAGGCATCGCCATATTCACCACCGCCGCGAAGGTTGGCCACGGCAAAGATACCACCCATTTCCACCCAGGCGATTCTGCTGGGGCTGAACGCGGGAGTCATGGATATGTTGAACCCGCCATAACCATACAGTAGAACCGGATTGTTGCCGTCCTTCTTCATGCCCTTGCGGTAGGTGAGGAACATCGGAATTTTGGTTCCATCCTTGCTCGGGTAAAACACCTGCTCTACCACGTAATCCGCCGGGTTGAACTTGACCTTGGTTTCACGCCAGACGGTGCTTTTGGCAGTCTTGAAGTCGTAGCGGAATATCGTGGGAGGTGAGTTAAAACTGGAAAAAGTGTAAAAGGTTTCGGTGGCATTCTGCTTGCCCCCAAAACCACCGGCAGAGCCGATACCGGGCAACTGAATATCTTCCTTCTTGTTGCCATCCAATGCATACAACTGAATCGCACTGCGGGCGTCCTTTAGATAGTTGACCGCAAGCAGGCCCCCAACCAGGTTCACACCCTGAAGCGCATCCTTTGCCTGGGGTATGATCTCCTTCCAATCCTTGGGATCTGGCTTGTTCAGATCGATCGCCACCACTCTGCCCAACGGGGCATTCCTGTTGGTTTTGAAATAAAAAGTCGTTCCCACAGAACCCGCGAGCGAGTATTCATTGTCGAAATTATCTATCAGGTCCACAGGCTTGGGATCCTTCTCCTTCAGATCAAAATAAGTAAGCCTGTAATTGTGATCGGTTCCCTTCCAGGTGGTGATTAGAAGGTAATTTCCATCCTCGGTCACCTCGGTTTGAAAACCCCATTCAGGGTGATCCGGTCGCTGGTAAACCAGCTTGTCGGCAGCTTGCGCTGTGCCAACCTTGTGGTGATAAACTTTCTGGTTCAGGTTCAAGCCCTGAAACTTTGTGCCCTTGGCGGGTTCATCATAACGGCTGTAGAAAATACCGGAACCATCCGGTGTCCAAGCCGGGCTGGAAAACTTGACCCAACGCAATTCATCCGCCAACGGTTTTCCTGTGTTTACATCCAAAACTTTCCAGGTGTGCCAGTCCGAGCCTGCCTCGGCGATGCCGAAAGCCAGCAGTTTACCATCATCACTTGGAATCCAGGAAGAAAGCGCAACGGTTCCATCCTTTGCCATGGTGTTTGGATCAAGCAGCACTTTGGGAGTGCCATTGATTCCATCCTGCACATAAAGCACAGCCTGGTTTTGCAGGCCATCGTTGCGGGTAAAGAAGTACCTGCCACTACGAAACACCGGGGCCGAGATTTTTTCGTAATCCCAAAGCTCGGTCAGGCGCTTGCGAATTTTTTCCCTCTCCGGGATGGTCGCCAGATACGCATGGGTGACTTTATTTTGTTCCTCGACCCAGGCTTTGACTTCCGGGGAATTGCGAACATCATCCTCGAGCCAGCGATAGGGATCCTTCACCTTGGTGCCATGAAAGTCGTCCACCTGCTCCACGGTTTTGGTTTTGGGATAATTCAAGGGTTGTTCAGCGGCGTTGGATTGCTGGTGGATCATAAGGATTGCAGTGATGGTGAGAAAAAGAATCGACCTGATCATGACATGTTTCCAAGGGTGTTTGAAAACGAACGAACCGAAAGCCAGTCAACCTGGAGAACGGTCTTCCAAGCCATAATGATAAATGGGGTTTCAACAGAGTTGGACAGGAAAATCTGGCCCTAAATTAATTGCCACTTGGAGCAGGAGCGGGTGCGGGCGCAGGTGCTGGGGCCGGTGCAGCACCCCTCTTTGAACCAAGTTTATCAGGCCGGGATGGAACCACTTCGGAAACTTTTTCCGGGGGCCCCTTGGGAGTGGTCAGTTTCATGTAATCCCAAAGTAAAAATCCACCACCAATGAGTTGTGCCAATAATGAGAGAATAAGAATGCCTGTGTAGGCATCACTTTTTACGCCTGTAGCTGGAACTTTGGCCCTTGCAGCCATGATGAATCCCTCCTTGGGTGGCCTAGTTACCCAGAATCCTGCTGGCAACCCTGTCGCCGGCCATTGGCTTATCGGTAAGTTGTTTTACAGGTTGACCCACTGCCTCGTGCGGGGTCACCTCAAGTATTCGAATGGTACCCAGATACTTGGATTGCGATGAAAGCGGAGAGAGGCGGAAAATTTCTAGGGTGTGGCCCTTTGCCAACCCTGCATCGCTACCTATGGAAATCTTCACAAGCCCGCTGGCATCGGCTACCTTCACCAAGCCATCGATATTTTCCGGCGGTGGGTTCTTGGTTGCCTTGTTCAATTGTGCCACGGCGGAAGTGCTGCCGGATTTCACCTTTTCCATGTCACGGGCCATTTCCCGCAACTGGTTTTCCAGCTTTTCATTGGTTGATTTCAAAGTAAGAGCTGTGATCCGCTGGGATACTTCCTCGGACTTGGTTTTTTCGAGATCCTTGGTGAGTTTTTGGTTTCGGTCGACTTCCGCTTTCAGAATTTCGCGCATCTGGTCATTCTGTTCCTGCCTGCGGTTTGATTCGGCAACGGCAGTCTGCAGTACAATGTCTTTTTCATTCAGTTTCTTGGAAGCTTCGTCCAGCTTCTTTTGCATGTCCTTGGCGACGCGATCACGATCTTCAAGATCTGTCTTTTGCTTTTCAATATCTTTTTCCATGCGCTTGACTTCGGTATCCCTGCCTTCAAGCAGAACCTTGTTCTCTTCCTGGTAAGTTCCATTGCTGGCTTTCAGGACATCCCTTTCACGGATGATCTTCGCGATCTCCGCATTCTTGTTGGTATCCGCGGTAAACACCATTAAGCCCATGGCGCCGACAAAAAGGCTGAATACCAAGTTTACAAATACCAATATCTTTCCGACTGGAGTCATTTCAGGACCCTCTTAAAAATTACCTCTGGGGATAAATAATTTCACCCAGATTGAAACACCAGATAACCATATCGTGCCTTGCAGGCCAATACATGATTTCCGATGCGGCGCGGACTATGCACATTGAAAAGAAGAAAGTCAACCGCAACCAGCAACCGGAAAGACCGGAAATTGGCACGAGTTTTCACTGATTGGATTGTAACAGGGGGTCTGGGCAAAAGAAATAGACTAGGGAACGGTCGTCAGGCCGACATTTCGCAATTCCACGATCCGTTTTTCCAATTGGGCTTTGCGCTGGTACAAATCATCGGTTTCCAGCGTCACATTTACCAAAGCCTGCTGGATGGCATCGAATTCCTGCTCGATCAAATATCTTTTCTTCTTTTCATCTTCGATCTTGTCCTGCAGGCCTTTTAACACCACGCCGTTGGCATCTTTGGCGTTTGCCTGCTTGTCCACCAGCATTTTGCTTTCCTTGCTAAGCTCGGTGAGGTTCTTTTGCATTTCCTGCATCTGCTTGGATAGTTCATCGACCTTTTTGCCAAGAGCTTCCAAGCTTGGCATATCCAGACCATCGATATCCTTCACGGGTTCCTTCACTAATGGAACCATTGTGTTACCAGTTCGAATGGATTGCCCGCCCACCAGTTTGAGTTGCAGGGCTGGATCTTTTTCAGTCGCCTTGGTCTTTAGAAATTCCAATTCATCCTTGAAATACTTCTGGTTCACAGGAAGTTGGGCTTCCATATCGGAAATACGAGATCTTTCACGATGGTATCGTTCCGCGGCACCTTGGATGGGGGTTGGATCGTCGCCTTTTTGCTTGAACCAGGAATCGATCTTAGCCTTGCGGTCCTCAATTTCCTGCCAGGAACCTTCCCGAACCTTACCGAACGCATCCTTCGCCGGGGTAAGAACCGGATTGCTGTAAAGTGCAAAGCCCCATGTCGCAATGAAGAAACTTCCCAATGCGACCAGATGAACCATCTTTTTTCCGATATTCAATCCCATGGGTTGGCCTTCTTATTGCTTCTTTTCCACAGTGCTAAGCTTATTCTCAAGGGATTCATTCCCTTCGCGCACACCTAGCAACTTCTTATTCACCTGGAAGAGACCATCGCTAAGCTTTTTCAATTCGGAAACCAACTTAAAGGTTTTCTCCCTTTCGTCGGTCAGGTCGTTTTCCATTTTCTTCAGCAAATCTTTTTCCCGGCTAACAATCGTTGTTTGAAGAGCGACCCTGTTTTTATAATCTGCGATAAAAGCTTCGATGTTATGCACTTCGGTGGCTCGTGCACGAATTTCAGCAATTAATTCGCGGTGCTCGGTCACGAAATTGCTCTTATCCCTTACCATTTGGGCTTCAAGGTCATCAAACGCCCTGTGCAGAACAACCGACCTTCCATCCATGGCCTTGGCGGCATGGTCGGGCCCGACAACAACCACCAGACGATTGAGATAAGTTTCATTTCCGTAAGATTCAATCTTCTCGTCGGATAACACCTGATACATCGTCAATAGAAGATTGGCGATGGCTGTGCGCATTTCAGTCTGGCTAATCTTGATTGCACCTTCTGGAACCTTTGGCTTATCCAGAATGCCTGCCACTAAAAACAAATTGGTGACTTCCATCTTCATTTGCTCGGCAACTTTGCCTGGCTCTACGCCAAACCTTTTGGCAAGCTCATCCATGTTTCCCTGGCCAAGGTACCTTTGCAGGGCAAGGCGCTCGGTATATGTCACAGAGTTTTCCAGCAATATCCTGGCGTTCAGCCTTGCCTTGTCCGTGTCTCCAAGTTCTTTTTCTTTTTTCTCGTACTCTTCGTACACGCGTTTTACTTCATCCACCTGAGTGGGAACCGGCATGTTGCCAGCATCCTTGAAAAGATCCTTCAGGATTGCATCCGTCAGATTGCCACTGATATTAATGTCGGCGGAGGTGGTCTGGTTCTTATCCAAGGGCAGGCCATGAATCACCAGATCCTGCCGGTACACAAGATAGGACCAGTTTCTTCTGGCTCCCAAATCCATGACCAGAACCACACCTAGGCCAAATGCCAGCATGGTATTGAGCAACGCGAATATTTTTCCGAGCAAGGACATAGCCGGGCCCAAAGGTCCAAGGGTGGGTAGGGAGTTTGTGAATTATCCCTTGTAGATTAGTTTTCCTCACAAAGTGCCCACCTGCATTTATTTTAACCAATCGGAAGGTGGAATTCCGGGAAAAGAGAGCGAGGTTATGCTTTTTTTGCCTTTTGAAGTGAATTTTTCAAGAATCAGCCCTTAACCCATTTTTTTTGCCACAAAAATGCTAGTATCTCTAAAGTTTCCTTCACAGAACAAAGCATATGGCAGAAACGAACAATAACAGCACGAAACCACCCAATCAGGATAATCCCGGACCTTTGGGTTCGATTGGTGCCTACACACTGATCAAGAAAATTGCCGAGGGTGGCATGGGATCCATCTTTCTTGGCAAAAGCAAAACCGATGACAGCTATGTCGCCATCAAATTGATGAGCGAACAATATGTCCATAACCCGGTACTTGTGAAGCGTTTTGAACAGGAATACAAAGTCGCCAGCAAACTGGAACACCCCAATCTGGTAAAAGCGCTTTATTACGGTGACTTTAATGGAAACCCATATTTGGTTCTGGAATACATTCATGGGGAATCACTGGGGAGAATTCTGGAACGCAAGGGTCGTTTGGATGAAATTGAGGCCATCCGAATTATCGCACAGGTTGCGAATGGCCTGAACCGGGCTCATCGGGATAACCTGATCCACAGGGATGTGAAACCGGAAAACATCCTGCTTACCAAAAACGGTACCGCCAAGCTTACTGACATGGGTTTGGTAAAGGAAAAATTCTCCGGTGACTTGAATCTGACTCGTTCCGGCAGGGGATTGGGAACCCCGAACTATATGGCACCCGAACAATTTCGCGATGCCAAGAATGCGGATGAACGCTGCGATATCTACAGCCTGGGTGCGACGCTTTACACCCTTCTCACCGGCGAACTGCCTTACAAATCGATCAATCCTCTGGAAGCCTGGATGAAAAAAGTCCAGAACGAATTGGTTCCCCCCAGGGAGATAAATCCGAAAATATCGGAACGGACGGACTGGGCCATTCGCCGAGCCATGGACGGGGATCCTGAGGTACGGCCAAAAACCTGCCGGGAATTTGTGGAGGATCTTACCGGGCAAAGCACCCGCAACTCAGGGGTGATACCCGCTGCAACCACAGCAATCAATAGCGCTGAAAAACCACCGGAAATCTGGTTCCTTGCCTACTTGGATGAGGATGGCAAGCAGATAGTTGTCAAAGGATCCGCCAAGGCCATTCGCCGTTCCTTCAAGGAGGAAATGCTGGAAGACCCATCCAGATACAGGGTCAGTAAAAAAAAGGAAGGTCCATTCAAGGCCATGCGCGAGGTGGCGGAGTTTCGGGATCTTGCAATTCAACTATCCAAGGCCAAAGCTCAGGAAGAGGAAGCCACCGAATCCAATCCATTCAGTGAATTTCAAACTGCGGAAACGTCGCCTTATGTTGGCAACAAGTCTGGCATTCCAAAGTGGATCTACTTTGCGATATTTGGTGGAATTCTGGCAGTTTCGCTGCTACTGGCATGGTTTATTTCACGACGCTAAACACCCGAAAAAGAAAAGCATCAAGGCGAGTTGATTTTTTGACGATACAACATTACAATGATTGTTGAAGTGTTTAATTGTACTTTGTCCCTCGCACCCGGCTTCCTACATGCGCTCCAGATTGCCAAAAGAATGCTTGAGTCCTTTTACCTTGCAACTGGAACGTGCGGCTTCACTGCTCAGGGCTCTTGCGGATGGCCCCAGGCTTCACATCCTTAAGGTCTTGGATAAAAAGGAAACCTGCGTAAGCGACATTGCCAAAGCATTAAACGACAAACTTTCCACCGTTTCACAGCGCTTGCGCATTCTTCGAGCCGAGGGGCTTGTCAAAAAGCGCAGGGCTGGCAAACAGCTTTTTTACTCGCTTGCGGACCAGCATGTTTCCAGTCTGGTCAACAACGCGCTTGATCATGCCGCGGAACTGGAATCACACCACGATCATTAATTACCAAGGAGGTTTCTCATGTCTGATTGCAAAAATCATTCTCATTCCCATGGCCCTTCCTGTGGCCATCAGGGAATCATCCATGAAGGCCATGTCGATTATCTGCATGATGGCCATCTGCACCACATGAAGGGTGCTTCCGTTGAAGAGCACAAAATTGCTGTCAATCAGCAAAACCCGGATTCATGCACCAGCGGTCACAACTGCCAGAGCCATGATTCAGGCCACAAACATGGCCCCAATTGCGGCCATCAGGCAGTTCCCCATGGTGACCATGTCGATTATCTGGTGGATGGGCATCTGCATCATCCGCATAACGGACATTGCGACAACCATGGCAAGGTAAACCTGGCTTAAAAGTGGTTTTCTTTTCGCAGCCTCCTGCCATCAGGCAGGGGGCTGTTTTTGTTCCAGCGCCTGCATCGCATTCTTGGAGATGGTCAGGCAAATTTCCCTAAGAGGCAGATGGTTCATGTGCGTTTGCTTGAATGGATTTTGAAGTTCAATGCCGATCTGATCCAATGATAAAACCGGATAGGCAACCAACATGATCACGAAAGGAATCAGCCAGTCGGTATCCAGCTTATGCATCAACGCAAAAGGTAGTGTTAAAAAGAACAACAAAATCAACCGGCGAATCTTGATGGAATAAACTCCGGGAAGGGGTGTCTTTAAAATTCTCTCGCAGGCGCCTATGTGATCCATCAGAAGGGCTCTTTGTTCATCCACCTGCAAAAACGCATAGGAATCCATGCCTTTTTCACGGGCTTCCCTCAAAAGGCAGGCCAGCTTTTCCAAGGCGTAAGTCGGCATATGCTCGGCGGAAAAAACTTTCGCAGCCTCTTCCTTGCCAAGAATCTCTTCCAGGTGCTCGCATTCCCTGCAACCTCTGAGACTGATGCGAAACACAAACGGAGTCGCAGCCACCCACCTGGCAAACTCCTTTTCCCAGCCGGCATCATCAGGGCCATAGGATAACCCACTTATCACCAGGTTTCGGCTTTGGTTTACAATTCCACCCCAAAGTTTTCTGGCCTCCCACCAACGGTCATAGCCAGCGTTGGTGCGAAGAATCAATAACAAGCCAAGGAATGCGCCAGCCACCTCGTGGGGCCCAATTTCAATACCCATTTTGGTATCAAACAAATACTCCACAAAATGATCAGCGGCGCAAATGATCAGCGTGATCAAGCCAAACAAAAGAACATTTGGTATTACCACCGGGGTAATGGAACCCTTCAGGGAAATTGCTTCTATCCAGAACAACTTGGGAGAGCGGTGATTCATGGTCATTTCTTATCTAACGGTGGATATAACTCTTCATTCATAGCAGATTAGTGTGGGAAGTAAAAACAAAACGCTTATGATGGCTTTCAAATTTGCTTTTAAACAAGGGGTTTCTTTCATGACTTCAAAATCTATGGCGATCGCCGCTCTTCTTTTTGGTTTGCTCTGGGTGCTTCCGGGTACAGGTGCCGACACCTCCATGCCCAAGGGGGAAGTCCTTAAATTCTCCTTCGAGAAAAGCAAGATCTTTCCAGGCACTTATCGCGATTACTGGGTTTACATTCCAAGGCAATACGACCCTTCCAAGCCTGCCTGTGTTTACATCAACCAGGATGGTGTGCAATACAAAGCCCCTGAAGTGTTTGACAAACTTATCCATGAAAAACACATGCCGGTTACCATTGGCGTGTTCATTATGCACGGCAGGGTGAAGGCACCCAACGACAATGCGCTGGATCGTTTCAACCGCAGCTATGAATACGATGGACTGGGTGACAACTACGCCCGTTTTCTACTCGAGGAACTTCTTCCCGATGTGGAAAAGAAAACCGCCAGCGATGGCAGGGCGATCAAGCTTTCCCAAAAGGGCAACGACCGTTGCATAGCCGGTTCCTCCTCGGGCGCCATTTGCGCCTTCACCGCCGCCTGGGAAAGACCGGATGCTTTCTCCCGTGTTTTCAGCGCGATTGGTACTTATGTGGGCCTGCGGGGCGGTCACCAGTATTCCACTCTGGTTCGCAAATATGAACCAAAAGCCCTGCGAGTTTTTCTGGAGGATGGTTCCAACGATCTCAACATTTACGGTGGAGACTGGTGGATGGCCAACCAATCCCTGGAGCGTTCCCTTGCCTTTGCCGGGTATGAAGTCAAGCATGTGTGGGGTGATGGCGGTCATAATGGCAAACATGCCACTGAACTTTTTCCCGAAGCCATGAAATGGCTTTGGAAAGACTACCCAAACCCCATCAAGGCTGGCCTGGGTTCTTCCCAAATGCAGGAAATCCTTATTCCCGGCGAGGATTGGAAACTGGTCAAGGATGGCATGAAAGCTTCCGAAGGGCCATGCTCCAACCCCAGGGGAGAGTTCTTTTTCAATGACGTTCCCCAAAGCAAAACTTACAAGCGTGCCTTGGATGGCTCGATATCCCTTTTCATTGCGGATTCCAAGCGTGGTGATGGCCAGCGCTTTGGCCCCGATGGAAGGCTATACGCTGTTGCTGCTGCCACTGAGCAAATCCTTGCCTACGATTCGAACGGCAAAAGCAGCGTAATTGCAGAGGGATTCAAGGGCAACGATATGGTGGTTCGGCATGATGGTAATATCTATGTGACCAACCCGGGTTGGGATGGCAAGGAACCCAGCAAAATCTGGCACATCAATCCCAAGGGGGAAAAGAAAGTGGTGGATACCGGCCTGAAGTTTTCCAACGGCATCACACTTTCACCAGATCAATCTCTGCTGTATGTCGCAGACAGCAGATCGCATTGGGTTTACAGCTATCAGATCAAGGCCGATGGCTCGCTTGCCTACAAACAAAAATATTACCATCTGCATGTGCACGACAGCGCTGACGACAGCGGCGCGGATGGGCTTCGTACCGACACCCAGGGAAGGCTTTATGTTGCCACCCGCATGGGAGTGCAGGTATGTGATCAGGCGGGCAGGGTGCATTGCATCATTCCCACGCCCAATGGCAAATGTTCCAACCTCTGCTTTGGTGGTGAAAATCACGATATTCTTTTTGTAACCGCCGGCGACAAGGTGTTCATGCGCAAGGTGAAAGCCACTGGCGCAAAGAATGATCAGGCACCCATCAAGCCCGCCGCCCCAAGGTTGTAAATTTTAAAACACCAACCGATCAAAGGTTGATTCATGAGTGGCATTATCGGTCACACCATGTACGCTGTGCTGGCAGCAAAAGCTGCCAGTGTGCGCCGACTGCCTATTTCAGGCATTATTGGCAAACATTGGGCCAGTTACCTTGCCGGGGCTTATCTGGGTTGCGATATCCAGACCATGCCGGAAGCCATCTGCGAAGATACTGGCACCGAAGTGGGTTATGGCACTGTGCCCATCTTGAAAAGTCCCATCACGGGTGGCAGGGTCCGCCCATGGAAACTGAAACTGGGTAACCAAGATTTCACACCCAGGGAAATTCACAACCAGTTCTACGGCAGGGCGCATCTGGTTTTCGGCTGGGTCAAGGAGGATCAAAATTTGATGATCCCATGGGATCATCTGCCAGAATACATGGCGATGGTCATCGAGGATGCCCGGGAATTATTCGGGCCCGGCGAAAGACAGCTTGCCTACATGCTTGGCACCCTGGTTCACATTGTCAGCGATTGCCTGATCAAATCCATTCGACCTGGGGTGGACCTGAATCTAGTGGATGGTAAATACACGCCACGCAATCGGCCAATACAGGATCTTGTGACTTTCCACGAAATCGGAATCAAGGAACTGAAAATCAACTGGCCTGCCATTCTTTCCGACATGGCGGATGCCCCGATCGAGAAAGTTCAGTTTCACCACATGCGCGTGGGAAAGCAGCAGGGCAAACTCGGCCAGTTTTTCAAGCAGGGCTGGGAACCGCAAAAGCAGGAATTGCTGCATGCCGTTTTAAAAGAAAATCGCCGTTACCTGAAAATATACAACCAGACAGTGCTCAAGGAACTGGAACTTACCCGGACTGTCCATGGCTGGGATTGCAGTAAGGCCATGAAGGCGGCTTCTGGCGGATTAAGCTATGCGGAAATGGTTGATGCCGCACAAAAAGCCGGCTTCCGCCAGGCACTTTGGCAAATGACGGAAGAAATACTCAAACTTTTCAAACAGGTAATCGAGCGATCCGCAACGCTTCGCAACCTGCCAGACGACTCCACCCCCAGCGCGGATGAACTTGAAAAACGCTGGATGTAAAAAACTTCTAGGGCTTATCGGAAAGAGTAATATTTGAATTATAAAAACGTCAGTTTGAGGCTTGTTGTCATTTATGAGAGTCTCAGAAACTTTATGCTGCTCATCTGCCCATGGGCATGGATTAATTTTGTGAATTTATAGGCAGGGAAATTGGTTTACAATAGCAAGTCTGTTTTTATAGGGACTCAGAAAAATGTCTGATGTAGGTGCAAACAGACCCCGGGAACTTCAATGGTATCATGCAGGCCCCATGCTTTTTGGCGACCTGGGCACCAGCAGGCTTTATGTTTTGGGCCTGGCTTTTTTCTTTTCACGCCACGCATCTTTCGTGCATATTTTTTGTGTTAACATCATTCTGCTGTTAGTGGGTGCCTGTTATCTGATCATATGCAAAAAATACCCGGATGGTGGTGGAGTTTATTCATCTGCCAAGCATACGAGTAAGGCACTTGCGGTGATTGGCGGACTAATGCTTGGTGCGGATTACACTGTAACCGCTTCCATGAGTTGCCTGGATGCTTTCCGATATTTAGGAGTTGGGGGTAATCTGGGGGGCATTCGAATTGATTTGATATGTACTCTTGGTGTAATCGGGCTGATAGGTGGCATCAACTGGTTTGGGCCGCGAGGCATGGGGCGCATTGCCCTGTTGATCGCGCTGGCCACAATTATTATAACCACGACAACGGCGATTTTTTCCATCCCTTATTTGCACCACATGAAAGTGGAATTCCCTGTAGCCGACCGTTACAGCCCTGCGGCTTGGGGCGACGCCTGGATCGCATTTACCGAAGTTGTCCTTGCTTTGTCTGGCATTGAGGCAATCGCCAACATGACAGGCCTTATGGTTCCTACCGTCAGGGAAACCTCCCGCAAAGCAATTATTCCCGTTCTTATTGAGGTGGTAATCCTTAACCTTATCTTGACCGCTGCCATGAACGCCTTGCCTTCTGCAAAGCTCATTGATATCGAAGGGCATTATCTAGGCACCGATGACATGATGAACATTCTTGTTCTTCATTATGTCGGGCCAACTTTTAGCATGATAGGTTCGTTTGTTTTTAGCGCTTTATTACTATCGGCTGTGAATACAGCGATCATCGATCTTGTCGCTATTCAATACATGATGAGCCGGGATGGAGAAGCGCCCCGGTTTCTTTGCAAATTGAACAAACATGGTGTTCCAGGGTATGCCCTTGGGGTGGCCACGATTGTGCCATCGATTCTTTTAATTATCTTTTCTGATCTGACTCAACTGGCGGGCCTTTATGCGGTGGGCGTGGTTTCTGCCATTGCCATTAACCTTTTCTGCACGGGCTTCACAAAAAAATTCGAGTTGAGTCGACTGGAAAAGGTACTTCTCAGCTTCGTAGGATTTATTATGGTGTGCATATTAGTCACCTTGCTATGGAATAAACCATCTGCACGGTTGTTTTCCATGGCGGTTTTGAACTTGGGATTGTGTGCAAGGTTATTCACACTTACTAACCTGATCAGTTTAGATTCGAATAATCGCTTAATTTCACATTTTTTTTGTGGGGTGGTATTTCTAGCGATTTTGCTTTTAATTGTTTATTCACCCTTTGGGACTGGCTTGGAAGGATTTCTAGTTTCTGCAGTCATAGCATTGCTTTTGATTTTATTAGGCCAGGTTGCATCCTCAAATATTCCCGAAAAACCTGAGGAATTAACCTGGGACGATTTGGAAGGCGACTATAGTCCAAAGGCAATTCATTTGCTTTCAGTTTCAAAACCTTCACCTTTAATTGAATCGGTTATAAAGGAGGCTCGAACAAAAAAATACGGTGCGGCGATTCTTTATGTCAGAGAACTTGCTCCTGCCCTTAATGTTCTTGCTGAAAGTCATAACTTACAAAACGATTTAGAGGCACAGGCAGTTTTTTCCCAGGCACAACAATCCGCTTATAGGCTGGGTGTCCCACTTAAGATTGTTTATAGGGTGGGTGGGGTTGTTTCCCAGCAAATCATCGATTCTGCCATCCATATAAATGCCAAACGCGTTTTCTTGCAAACCATCAACAAGTCAACAATAAGTCCACTCATCAAGGGCCATGTTGTTGCCAATATCGTGGATCAAATGCCAAAGCATATTGAAGTAGTAATCCGTGGATGAACCTTTTGTCTGTGTAGGTACAAATTGACTGCTATGTTTTACATTGCTTCATGTATGCTTTTTCAGGGGCGACCCAAGTATGTTCAGATACAAATTATGTTCTAAACTTCTTATTGCACTTAAATAATCCAGCCTTTCGGGGCACCCACGCCACCTGCTCGGGAGTATGCGCTTCCAATAAAAAAGGCCAGCCGGGTGGCTGGCCTTTGGTTTCGGGAAAATTCAACTTTACTTCACCGCCCAGACTTTCAATCCCTTGAAAGAGGCGGTTTCCCCTGCAATCGTGAAACCCAGGTTGGCTTTTTCCTTGTTCACCGCAGGGTTGGAACCACTTGCCTTGTGCTTACCATCCATGGTGGCGATCATTTCGTCACCAGCAAGTTCAAGCACCAGAGTATGCCATTCCCCCGGCTTGATGGTCGTATCACAGGTTCCAAGTACTGCAGACTTATCTCCAGCCTTTTTATCCTGTGCATCCTTCACGACCGAGAAACCTGTGGGCCTTACCGCCAGCCTGCAAATGTGCCCCTTGCTTGCATTCAGGCTAAGGCTAATGGATTTTGCCCCATCCAGCCTGAATGAGAATTCAATAATCCCATCCTTGAATACAACATCATGGCGGGCCACTGCCCCGTGCATGTCGGATTTCAACTCGGCGCCCTTGATGGCACCGTCCGAAAGTTCCCACTTGCCCTTGGCGATCTTCCAGCTTCCATCAAAAGCTGTGTTCAAGGGATCTGCAAAAAGAACCTTGCCCGCAACCAGCTTGGTGGTCTTGGGTGCCTTGATTTCCTCTGCGGAAACCACCAGAGCTGCCATGGCAAGCCCCAAGCCCAGAGAAAGTATTTTTTGAACTGCGAACATGAAAAAATCCCCCATCAATGGTTATGTGGTTGCCTTGGTCTTTTTCTTCTTCTTGGAGGCGAAGATCTTCACGCCCTGGGCACCCTTGTTCTTCTTGCCCTTGCCGGCATCCACGGCGACAGTCTTGCCTTCAGCAAGGTCGCTGAACTTGGCAGTGGTGGAAGTGGTATCCTTCTTCTTGCCAGTCACCGATTCCAGCTTGGTGGAATCCGAGATCTTGAATTTCTTCTCTTCCGGCTTGGCATCCGGGTTCTTTTTCTTGTTGGGTTCCACATTGACAGTGATGGTTCCCGTTTCCGTGCCACTATCCTTTTCCACCTTGGTGATGGTGCCCTTCAAGGGTTTCTTAGCTGCCTCGGCATTGCCTGCAAGAACCACAACGCCTGCTGCCACCAGAACCAATACCCAATTTCTCATGACATGACTCCTGAACTTTCAAATAGAAAAACCACAAAGTATTCAACACCTAAAAGCTTACAGGGTTTCCCTGTTTCGATTCAAGGACTGGAAAAGAAAAAGGGCTCAGCTTAATAATTTTTTCATTTCTTGCAGCATCTTGGACCACGAATCCTGCACCTTGGAAGCGTAATTTTCCCAGTGTGGCAACAATTCATGGGTAAGGGTCACCTCGCAGCCGGAAGGTTTTGGCTGAATTTCCACAATCACATGGCTAGCCTCTTTGGAATGATTGGCAACGCCCCAGGTAAATGCCAGCCGGGTGGGTCTTTGGAAATCGGTGTACACCCCGCCATGCTCCAATTCCATGCCACGGCGATCCTGAATGATCACAAAACTGCCGCCCTTGCAAGGGCTCATCAAGGCCTTGGTGACTTCGCCCAATCCGGGGCCAAACCATTTTTTGACCATCTCCGGCTTGAACCAGGCATCAAATGCCTTTTCAGGTTCGCATGACATTTCCTGCACCACCACGACATTGGTCTTGGACACGAATCAACCTTTCCATTTCCTAACGGGTCAAAAGATATACAGCAAAGGAAGCAAGCCAGTGTTCACCGGCATAATCGCCGCTGGTGACATGGCCTAGAGCGGAATTCGCATGAAGGCTAGCGGCATCCTTCAGGATTTTCACACGGGGGTCTGCCTCCGGCAAAGCACGGGAAATACCCAGCATGCACCAAGCTCTGCTAAGGTTCAACCCATCCAGATGCACGATCTGCGGATCCGATCGATCAGACACGGTGGCAGGCTTGAAAAGGGTCACCGGTTGACCCTTTTCAAGACCCGGATAATATGCGTTCAACCAAGTGGCAAATTCTTCCCGGGGCAGTATGCGTGCCATCAGGTCTGCCTCCATCAGGCTAGGGGAAAAGAAATCCGCGCCATCCGGTTCCCATTTGGCGGGGATAGCCTGATCCTTCAGGAAGTAGGATTTTGCCACTGCCACCAGAACTTCCTCAAGTTCCCTGTTTTTCATGCCCCGCGCATAGTCCAGAGCAAAGGTAAGGCCAAAGGCGGTGTTGGAATGCACACCACTTCGAATGGGATAGGTTTGCCTGGGGAAGAATTCCATGTATCGCTTTACGATCAGATCCTCGAGTGGCTTTAGATTTTTGGCCCACTGCTTTCCCTGAGCGTCATCCCAGGTGTGAAGTTCCAGCGCTAGTTTCAAAAACCAGGACCAGCCATAAGGCCTCTCAAAGGATTTGCTTTCAGGCTTTTTGAAAAACTCGGTTTCACCCTGAAGGTTTTCGGCAGTCAAGCTCTTGGCCAACGCTGCGCGGATACGCCCTGCTTCAGCTAACTGGGGAAATTTCTTCAGCAGGCGCACCAGCATCCAATGCCCATGCACCGAGCTATGCCAGTCAAAGCTACCGTAGAATGCCGGGTAAAGTTTCGATGGCGGCAAAACCTCTTCCGGCCCCGCCAGAACATTGTTGGGCTTGTTTGGATATTCCCTGTGGATGTTCTTCAATGCCAGGGTGGCGAACCTGGCAGCCTGCTCAGGCGTGATGTTCAAGGCGGATTTCTCGTTTTGGGAAGCTATTAGAAGGAACATCCAGCAACCAAAGATAGTTGAGAACATCATGGCGCCTTCTTCTTGCCTTTCTTTTCACCGCCTTCGGCGTAATTCTTCCACCAGGTTGGGCCTTCGGCCTCGATTTCCGCGTTCAGTTTTTTCATAGCGGCGGTCAGCTCTGCAAGTTTTGCAGATTCCCGCTGGCCAAGGTCTTCCTTCTCCGTGGGGTCACTTTTCAGATTGTAAAGCTCGAACTTCGTCAT
>JBEGQX010000060.1:0-4903 GCA_041180805.1 Planctomycetota bacterium | reverse complement strand
TTGGGGAGGCTCCAAGCCTATGTTGAATTTCTGCTGGCCAATGACCTGAAGGATGGTATTAGCGGAAATATTTCCCTTGATGGCTTGCAATACTTTTATTTCAAAGCCACACACAAAGAGTGGCTCCGGTTCAAATTCAACGCCAATCTTTTGCAATCCATCCGTTACTTCCGCGACCACCACGACTTCCGATTGCTCTATAAGGCCCACCAGAAATTCATGTGATAACTCCCCTAGTTTCCAATGATGACCGCTATCACCAAGCAAAACAGTCATGATTCCAAGAATCCCAATTAAATTGATTCCGATCATGCAAATACCATCTAAGAAAAAAATGGAAGGGCAGACCAAGGTTAGCCTGCCCTTATGAATGCGGAATTAAATAACAAAAATTATCGATCAGCAATCTTGGCGACACCCACCACCATTGCCTTGCCCTGCCGGATGGCAACAGCAAAGGCCACATCCATGGTCTTGTCCCCAACCTTTACTTGAACCACTGGTACCCTGTCGCCATCTTTGAGTACTTGGAATACCTTTTCTTTGTCTTCAGAAATCTGATCCTTGATACTTTCAAAGGAATGGACATCCTTGAACTCATGGGTAAGCCCGGAAAGCTTTCCCGCATTTTTCTGAAATTCCTCCCGCAGGTGTTTTTCCAAGTCCGCCCTTTCCTTGAAAAGGTCGGCATTCTTCACATAGAAGGGTACGCTGGAAATTTTCATCGCAGCATCGGTATTGTTTTCCTTGAATGCTTTCAAAAACTCCACGGTGACATTTCGCGCCATTTCATCGGCGTTTTCCAATGCATGTGCAAAGCCATTCATGGAAAACGCAAACAGGGCTAATACAAGAATCATTCTCATGGTTTTTACCTTTCTTACTTATAACCAGTTATCCGCTTTTTGAACCGCCAAAGCCGCCTCCAATTCGGACTTCTTCGGCCGGAGCTCCAAACCGACATAGTCCTTGTACCCCAACGCCTTGATTCCCTTGAAAAGTTCCGGGAAGTTAATTTCCCCGGTTCCGGGCTCATTCCTTCCCGGATGATCCGCGATCTGCAGGTAGCCAACGCAGTCGAGGCCCTTTTTAAGGTTCTCAAGCAAATTACCTTCTGTGATGTACATGTGATAAAGATCCCAATTGAGTTTCACCATGGGACTCTTCACGGCACGAATAATCCTGGTGGAAGGTTCACTTCCATAAAGGCAATGCCCCTTGTGATCCACCTTGATGTTCATGGGTTCAAGAATCAACATCACGCCATGTTTTTCGGCAATGGGAGCAGCCTTTTTCAAACCATCTATGATGTTCTCATGCATTTTTTCCTGGGTAACGCCCTTGATGTCGTTGCCACCCACCACGGTCATCATCTTGCAGTCCAGTTTTTTTGCCACCTCGCAGGAAGCTTCAATTTCCTCGACAAACTTGGTGTGGTTCTTGGGATCGTTCAAGCCTGGTGAAAAGCCCCAGGCGGTAAACTGTGTGATGCTGATACCAAGTTTTTTGCAGGTATCAGCCACCGCATTCACATCCTTGTTGCGCCAGGGCCAGAACTCCACGGCCTTGTATCCAAGGTCCGCAGCGTTTTGCAATCTTTTCAGGAAGTCCTTCTCCTTGCCCCACCACATTTCAACATTGACCGCGAACTTCGTGTTCTTGGTTATGCCGGGCTTTTCATTCGCCGCAAACACACCACCGGAAACAATCGCACCAGCGCTTAGCGCGGCAAATTCCCTGCGATTCATCTTCATTTTTCTTCCTTTTCAATTACTTTTGGAAAACCCCTTGAAGTGGTTACCTTAACGCCGGCGTCAGTTTTCAACACCACCCGGGCACTGGCTGATGGAAATTTTTCGATCAGGGCGTTTCCTTTTTCAGGCCCAAGAATGCTTACCACCTTGGTTAATGAGTCCGAGTCTATCCCATGCCTTGCCACCACGGAAACAGAAATCCGACGGGTTAAGCCAATTCCGGTTTTCGGATTTACCAGGTGAGAATAGCGTACACCGTCTATCTCGACATATTGTTCGGTATCGCCGGAAGTGGAAACCGCCTGGTTCGCAAGAATCATAAACTTGCCCGCCTTGTTCCCCTCTTCAAAAATTGGAGCAATTCCAACCTTCCAGCCTTCTTTTTCCGGGGGTGCATCCCCCAGGGCTATGTCCCCACCCATGGCAACCAGCGCCCGATTAATCTTCTCTTCCCTCAATATTTTCAAAGCTTCATCCGCGGCATAACCCTTGGCTATTCCACCCAGATCAAGAAGCATCCCCGGCTTTTTTAACATAACAGTGCCATTTGCCAAAACAACATTGCGATAGTCCACCAGTTGCAAAGCTATCTTAAGTTCCGTTGGATCTGGCAGAAGGATATTTTTTCTGGATCGCCTCCAAAGCTTTACCACGGGGCCCACTGTAACATCAAAGGCACCCTCAGAAAGTTCTGAGACCCTGCTGGCCTTTTCCAGCACAAAATAAAGCTCGGGGGTAACCCGGACTGGCGTTCCAACCGCGCGAACACAGATTTGCCTCAATTCACTTTCCGGATCATAGTCACTCATGATACGATTTAGGGCGTCGATTCGGGCAAACGCCTTTTGGGCTGCCTGTCTTGCCTGTTGGTCATTTGAAGCATAAAGAACCAATTGGCAGGTTGTGCCCATTTTGGGCTGGCTGAACTGAAACCGTTTCGTTTCATTGCCAGTGCCTGGTTCGGTGGCAAGCATCAAGGTTGCCAATAGGTAGAGGTTCATTCCAAAGATTTCTCCAGACAGAAAGCGTTGAAGGATGAGTACAAGTGTAATCAATCGCGGGCGTTCCTCCCAGTATGCATGGGGGACAATTCTTTCGATTATGGCAGGTGTTTTGGCAGGTTACCCCACCTTTTTTCAGGGTGCGCAAGCCCAGAATGCCAAGGCAGACATGAAAGCCTACGAGGAAAAGTTCTCCAACTCCCAGGTTAAATTCTCCATGCTGCCCATTCCCGGGGGCGAGTTCCAGATGGGAAGCCCTGAATCGGAAAAAGGTCGTAATGCCGATGAAGGCCCCCAGCACAAGGTGACTGTCAAACCATTTTGGATGGGAAAATGTGAGGTAACCTGGGATGAATATGACCTTTATTGGAAAACAGATGACCAACCAAAAGACAAAGGCAAGGATGTGGATCCCAAGGGTATGGACGCCATCACCCGTCCAACCCCACCCTATGCAGACGAGACTTTCGGTCATGGTCGCGAGAATCAGCCGGTTATCTGCATTACCCACCATGCAGCCATGGAATACTGCCGTTGGCTTAGCCGGGTAACTGGAAAAACCTATCGCCTGCCCACCGAAGCAGAATGGGAATATGCCTGCAGGGCTGGCACCACCACAGCCTACTCCTTCGGAGATGATGGCTCCAAGTCGGGCGAATATGCCTGGTTTGCAGGAAACTCTGAAGAGGTAACCCACAAAGTTGGTGAAAAGAAACCAAACCCCTGGGGCCTTCATGATATGCATGGCAATGTGGCGGAATGGTGCCTGGATCATTACAAGAAAGATTCCTATGCCAGCTTTCCGACCGATCGCGCAAGCATTCAACCCGTTCTACTTCCAACCAACACCCGCTTTTCCCATGTGGCTCGTGGTGGATCATGGGCTGACCAGCCACCCGGGCTTCGCAGTGCGGCACGCAGGGGTTCCGACAAATCCTGGATCAAGCTGGATCCCCAGCGCCCCCAGAGCATCTGGTGGCTTACCAGCGCGGAATTTGTCGGTTTTCGAGTTGTAAGACCGCTCGAAGAACAGGAGAATCTTGTTGGAATCAAATCCAAGGTGACGAAACAAAGCGAGTAATCACCCGGGAAGCCTTATAACTGATAATTCGTATTGTTTTACTTTTGTTTAAACGATTGGAGTGATGAAGATGAGCAGTAAAGAATCAAATCGCAGGGATTTTATCAGAAGCACTGGTGCTATCGCCGCAGGTGCCGCAGCTTTGAATGCAGTGCTGCCTTCCGGCGCGTACGCGCAGGGCAGTGACGAGATTCGTGTGGGTGTGATTGGTTGCGGCGGCCGTGGCAGTGGCGCGGCGCACAATGTGTTGAATTCCGCACGGAATGTGACCATTCATGCGGTCGCAGATGCCTTTGAATCGCAAGCCAAGGGACTTCAAAGCCGCCTGAAGAAGACCGCAGAGGATGATCCAAAGATCAAGGAACTCAACAACAAGGTTGAGATTTCCGATGACCGCGTTCACACGGGTCTGGATGCCTATCAAAAGATCATGAATGATCCAAAGATCAATTATGTGATCCTCGCGACCCCTCCCGGTTTCCGATCCCAGCACATCATGGCTGCGGTCAAAGCCAAGAAGAACATCTTCACCGAGAAGCCGGTTTGTGTGGATGGCCCAACCGCCCGCGACTGCTTTGCGGCTTACCAGGAAGCCATGGCCCAGAAGCTTGGTATTGCCGCTGGAACCCAGCGCAGACATCAGGCTCCCTACATCGAAACCGTGAAGCAACTTCATGAAGGTGCCATCGGTGAAATTGTTGCCGCCCGTTGCTACTGGAACCAGGGCATTCTTTGGGCCCGTGACCCCAAGCCTGGCATGACCGAGGCCGAAAAACAGATCAACAACTGGTACAACTATACCTACCTTTGCGGCGACCATATTGTGGAACAGCATGTTCACAATATTGATGTGATCAACTGGATCATGAAGGGCCACCCGGCTAAGGCAGTTGGCATGGGCCATCGCACCCGTAACGATCCCCGATATGGTCACATTTTCGACTTCTTTGCCATCGACTTTGAATACGGCAACGGCGTCCACATGCTTTCCATGAGCCGCCAGATCAGTAACTGCGCCAATAGTGTTTCCGAGGCTGTTGTTGGAACCAAGGGCACCTGCCAGGTGA
>JBEGQX010000059.1:0-22136 GCA_041180805.1 Planctomycetota bacterium | reverse complement strand
TGCCCCAGCCATCCAAACAGAAAAGCCAAAAGGATTATGATCTCTTCCATTCGTTCCCTGGGCAAACGGAGTTCTACCGAATTCCCCCGCCCACAAAATTATTGTGGAATCCAGTAACCCCCGCGCTTTCAAATCGGTAATCAGCGCAAAAATAGGCTGATCAACGGCCAAACAGTTTTTTTCATGCCCATCTTTTAAATTCGAGTGCTGATCCCATCGATCATGGCCCACATTGGGACAGGTTATCTCCAAAAACCTTGCCCCTCTTTCAACCAGTCTGCGGGCAACAAGACATTGAGTTCCAAATATCTTGGTGGGTCCATAACTTGAAGAAAGCCCGTAAAGATCCCTTGTTGCCTTGGTTTCCCCTTCAATACTCATAAGCTCTGGGATGGATGATTGCATCAGAAACGCAGTTTCCTGATTGGCTATCGCTGCCTCGATCTCATTGTGACGGGAGCTCTGCGACAAGGAATCCAACTTTCGAACCAGATCCAATTTGGCATTTTGCATGCCTGGTTGTTTTTCCTTGGGATCGATGTTGGCAACTGGATTGGAACCATATTTAAAGACCGAACCTTGGTAGGCGGATGGCAAAAAACCGCTGTTAAAGTTATCCAACCCACCCGGCGGGATAAGCCCACCATTTAAAACAATAAAGCCTGGCAAATTTTTATTTAAGCTTCCCAAACCATAACTGGTCCAAGCACCCCAGCTCGGCCTGCCCTGCAAACCACTACCGGTATGCATAAAATAATTTGCACTGGTATGCTCTGAAAAATTTGAAACAGCAGAACGAACTATAGCAAGGTCATCTGCAACCTTGGAAATCCAGGGGAATAGCTCACTTATCCAAATACCACTTTGGCCATGCTGATTAAATTTCCAAGGCGACTGCAAAATATTACCAACATTATTGAACTGCGTTGGCTGCACCTTTAATAGCTTGTTGGGGTTTTCGCCATTGTGCTTTGCCAAAAGAGGTTTGGGATCAAAAGTATCCACCTGGGAAGGCCCGCCATCCATGTACAGGAAGATCACATTTTTTGCTTTTGCGGGAAAATGGGTCTCTCCTTGATTCAAACTTTTTGCGGTTTCACCATAAGCCAAAGCTTGAAAGGCCAGCGCACCAAAACCATTGGCACTGTTTAAAAGCATTTGTCTTCGACTTATTGGTTTTGGCAAAAACCGTTGGCAACCCATGCTCACCTCTTACTTTTAGTTTACCCAGATGAATTCCTTGGCATTCCAAATGGCATGGGCAAGTGATGCCCAAACCTCAACCTCATCCCCATCTTTTTTGCTATTCTCTAAATGCTCAAGGCAGTGTTTTATTTCAAGAGGCTGAGGTTTTCTCGAAAATGCCTGAATAAACATACTCTCCAGCCGTTTATCCGTGTCTGGCACAGTCTTAATAACTTTAGCAGCCCACAATTTGGCTTGCTGGTGAACAAAGGGATCATTCATCATGATCAATGCCTGAGCGGGAACATTTGATACACTTCTTCGACCAACCGTGGAAAAAGGTATGGGAGCATCAAAAGCAAGAAGGAATGACGAGAGAAAATTTCTTCTAACACCAAGATAAATACTTTTACGGCCAGCCCCATCCACAGGCCCACTTTGAGGTCTACCTCTGCCCTCTTGGAAGCTGGATAAATATACAGGCACAGACTTTCCAAACATTGCGTTGTCCAAACCGCCGGAAATTTCAAGCATGGAATCCCGAATAGTTTCGCCTTCCATGCGCTTCAATCTCATGTTTGCCAGCAATAAATTCTGGGGATCTTTGGTGTTATTTTCTAGGATGTTTTGAGATGTGCTTTGGTAAACACGGCTGGTGACCATGAGGCGAATCAGCTTTTTTAGCGAATATCCATCTTTTTCAAATTGAAGGGCAAGATAATCCAACAATTCCGCATGGGTTGGTTTTTCGCCCAATTCTCCAAAATTATCCACCGATGCAACGATCCCACGTCCAAAAATATGATGCCAAACCCTATTCACCATAACTCTTGAAAAAAATGGGTTCGTTTTAGCGTCAGTTACCCAATTTGCCAGATCAAGGCGCCCACTACCAATGGATGGATTTTCAGGGACTTTATTGCCAAGGGCAGCCAGAAACGCCCTTGGTGCGGCTTCACCCAAGGATTTATGGTTTCCCCTTATGAAAACCTTCTCATTCAAAGGGGTGCCATCCAGCATTGCCAGGGATATTTCCGAATCCCAAACAGCATTGCTTTCCAACATCTTCAATTCTGCCTGAAACTCTGATTCACTAAAGGGATTCTTTTCAGGATCTCCCCAAGGCAAAAGCCCCAGAGAATTTAGTAATCCAAATAATTTGGAAAGGTAAATTCCCTCTTCGCCATCGGGAAATCGGTTTTGCCCAATGGCAGTCAGCAAGTTTTGCAATCCATCTTTTAAATAAGACCTTAAAGATTCGCCAGACGCGCAAGCTTTTCGAATCTCATTTTGAAAATGATCCACTGGCTGAATGCAAGGCGAAGAATCACCTTGAGCGATCATGGCTAATGCAAAATCTGGATCTTGGGAAGAAACCTCGATGTGCACAGGCAGTCCCTTGTAGCGGGTTAAATCAAAAGTAACCCAGCCCAATTGTTTCTGATCCACATTTCGAATCAAACCACCGTGAAGCGGGCCGGCGAACACTACATGTGATCCTATCGAACACAATATCTTTGCTTTGCCTTGCATAAGGACATGCACGAAACCATCCTGCACTTGAAAAGATGGTGAGGTAATTGTCTTTCCTGTCCTATCCCCACCCAATGCCCCGGGGTCGGATTCGGACTTGGATGAAACCTTTAGGTTTTTCCAGAATGGATCCAACCTGGCACCTGAAACCTCTTGAATCTGAAGTCCTTTATTCCCAGATTCAAATTTGACTTCGCCTGCATGTACGGGTCGCGTTCCAAATGTGACATCATCAGGCAACCACTGTTCTGGCTTGATATTGGAATAATCGACCTCGACTTTCTTGTTCCCTGCCAGATCACTGAATTTTCGAAAAGGAATCTTTGCCACGGGTTTGGCTGCGCGATTTTCAAGAATGGCGGTAGCCAACTGTCGCCTAAGGTCATCGTTGGATTTCAAGCCGATTGCCAAGGCAGGCACTATTCGGGAGGCTAATACAAGGTCAAGATTTTGCCCTTTGGCTTCCTCTTGGATTAATTTTCGGAGAGCTTGCCCCTGGACATCTTCCAATTTGGCAGAGTGATTTTTGAGTATATTCCTCGAAACATTCAGCGTGGCATCTAGATGTAAAATGCTATTCTCAAGTTCAGCCTTTAATTTGTTCACAAAATCATGACTTTTCTCCATGCGAATCTTTTCAAGATCCCTGGCAACAGCACGATTTTGTGTCATGCCCTGAAACCGAACCGACCTGTAACGACTACTTTCAAGAAATGCAAAAATCGAGTAGTAGTCCTTGGAAAGAATCGGATCAAATTTGTGATCATGGCAGCGCGCACAGGCAATCGTCAAACCCATGAAAGTTTTGCCGAAAACATCGATCCGATTATCGAACCTGTCCGCTTGATCTTGCCTGATATCCACAGGCGAATGAACCTCTTCACCCAAAAAATAAAATCCAGTACCAATAATCGATTCATTAACCTGATTGGCGACATTCAAACGCGGTTGGGGAATCAAATCTCCCGCAATGTGCTCCCTGGCGAAAAGATCGTAGGGAACTTCATCATTAAAGGCCCTGATCACATAATCCCGGTACTGGAAAGCATTAGGTATGTTGAAATCAAATTCATGGCCACGGGATTCCGCATATCGAACCAAGTCCAACCAGTGTCTGCCCCATCTTTCCCCGAACGCTGGGGATGCAAGCAATTTATCAACCACTTTTTCAAACGCATCGGGCGAGGAATCATTTTCAAATTCCCTCAGCACCTCTTCCGTTGGTAACAAACCAACCAAATCCAGGTACAATCTTCGCAGCAGAATATTTTTAGCTGCCTTGGGAGCGACCTTAAGATTTTCCCTTTGGATTCTTTCAAAGATGAAGGCGTCAACAGGCGTTTGAACCAAGTCGTTTTGTATTTTTGGAACGTCCACTTTGGCAGGAAACTGCCAGGACCAGAACTGCTTTCTTTTTTGAATATCAATGCCATCTTTCTTTGGGGAGTGTGCGACAGATTTTTCGTCTGGCCACACTGCCCCATCTTTCACCCATTTTTTTAGGTCTGCAATTTGGGTTCCGGAAAGTTTGCCCCTTGGAGGCATCTTTAATTCTTCTTTGTACTCCACCGCATTTATTAATAGGCTTAGCTCTGGTTTGCCCGGAACAATCACCGTACCAGTATCACCACCTTTTAATAATCCCGCATGATTGTCGAGATTTAGTCCACCACGAACCTTTTTTGCAGTGCTATGACATTCAAGGCAATGACTCACAAGGATGGGGCGAATTTTAGATTCAAAGTATTCAAGCTTACTGTCTTCCAATGCATTTGCGGCACCGGAAACCAATAGGCCCTGAAGGGCAACAACAATCCATTTGTACATGAGATCCCCGGCAAAGCTAATCGAAGGAAGGATTAATAGATTTTAGCTTCCGGGCACACTATTCCACAAGTTGAAACTATTTAGCATCCATCAATTCCACACACACCATGGCGTTTCTGCCTCGCAAATAAAGTAAACCATGGGAAAGCACTGGTGCACACCAGCATGGTTCTTGCAATAAAGGCAGGCCGTTGGAATCCCGAAATAGAACCGACTGTACCAGATCAAACTTTTCAGGATTCACTTTCAACAAATGAACAAAACCATCTTCCGCCTGAACTACCAAATGCCCGTCCACAGCCAGAATGGATGAACGAGAAAGCCCCGGTTCGCTCCACTTCACTTTCCCAGTCGCAAATTCCACACAACGCAACTCCGCATTGGATTTATGCCTGCCACTGGAACCATATAAAAATCCATTGAGGTAAACTGGGGTATTCCAATGGCATTGAAGGGATTTGTCACGAATTTTATTTTGGTCATCCCAAAGAACCTTGTAGTTATTCTCATTAACCTCAAGAAGCGCACTGCCTGGCCCATAGGTTTCGGAAATCAACACCTTGTTGCCCACCACCACTGGATTAGCAGCATTCACACTTTCAAGAATTCTGGCGCGCCAGGGGAAGCTGAAACCAGGCTTACCATTGGAAGGATCAAAGGAATACAACCCGGTTCTTCCAAATTGCAACCCAACCCTTTTGCCATTTATGCTGGCTATCATGGGCACGGAATAACTAGCCTGATCATCCGAAACCTGATAAACAACTTTGCCGGTGAATTTGTCAAATGCGACTATGCCACTCTGATTCCCCTTCAGTTCCTGAAAAGGCACAGTTTCACTTCCCCCGGGACTGCCCCCAACCTGCGCTATCAGCAAATTACCTTCAATGATCGGGGTGCTACCCACACCGAAAAAATTCTGAATGACACCAAACTGCCTGTTTACATCCAGCTTCCAATTTAATTTTCCCGTCTGCACATCAAGACAATGAAGCATTCCCTCGGCACCGTAAATATACACCCTTTCTTTTTCCACAACCGGATAACATCTTGGCCCATTGCTGTAACCATAAGCATCTTCATAATTTGAAGGATAAACAAACTTCCAAAGTTCCCTACCAGTTTCACTTTCAACACACCTCAGCCGAACTCCCTCACGGGTTCTATCGAATAAAAACGCCCTACCACGGCTGACTGCCACTGTGGAATATCCCTCGCCCATTGGCGAAACCCATAAAACCTTTGGCCCCTGCTTGGGCCATGGTTTCAAGCCTTTTTCAGAAGAAATACTGTTGGATGTAGGCCCAAGAAACCCCTCCCAGTCGGAGCCAATTTTTCTTGTTCCAAAGTCGGGTGGCACCTTTTCAACTTGCGCATTGGCCAAAAATGGAGCAAGCGCAAAAAGTAACCCCATAAGGAATTTTAATTTTGAGCACATGAATATTTCCCTGAATTACTTGGATTCCAGTTCTTCAATTCCACAAAATCCCTCTGGGGGAACACTTCGCATGTATTGGATGGTTCTTGCCATCAATCCAAGACTAGGCACATCATACTCTCCATCCTTGCCGGAAATCAAAGGGTACAGCAGCTTGCTGGCTTCCCCGAATTTTCCTGACTCGAATTCCTTTAAAGCTCTTTCATATGTCTCGGCAAACTCCATCCAGGGCTGGTTTTTGCTAACTGCATGAACCTGATAAAGATCAACAGGTTCATTAATCCCAACCACCTTAACCGAACGAATACGCCTTGTGGCAAAACTTTCACTAATTTGCCTTCTCGTGTAGCCACTTATAAGGATGGGCACTCCGAGGTACTTTGTGGCTCCTTCAATCCTGCTACCAAGGTTAACAGCATGACCAAGAGGCCCGTATTTGAATTTCACCTTGCTGCCGGTGTTACCACAAAGGGCCATGCCAGTGTTAATTCCAACACCTATTTTTAAAACACCCTCAATTTTGGTTTTCCAACGCTCTTGTACTAATGGCATCCTTTCCAACATGGCCAACGCAGACTTACAAGCTTTTGCAGCATGATCTTCCTGCCTGGCGGGAGCATTCCACATGGCCATTAATCCATCCCCCGCATAATCCACCACAACTCCATCCTGCTTGTGGACACAGTTGGTAAGTTCCTCCATCACATCAGAAACTAATCGACAGGTTTCCGAAGGATTCATTTTCTCGGAGATTCTGCTAAAACCCCGTATATCCACAAAAAGAACCGTCACCTCCGTCTCGACACCATCCAACAACTTGGGATTTTTCTGCAACTCCCTGGCCAAATCCGCTGAAAAGAACTGATCAAACTGCACCTTTAACCTGCTGGCTTCCGCTTCCTGCTCCTGGCGCGCCAGACCGATCCCAACGGAACTTGCCAAAAGTTGAACCACCTGCGCCTCTAATGGAGTTATGCCAAGGTCCTTGGTTCCAGACTTTTGGTGTTTATTTCGAATTCCGTAGACTGCACCGACAATATTTTCCCTGGCATCAAAAATGGGGGAAGCTATGACTGCCTCTAACTCCATCACGCTCTCGGATTGAACCTGAAGCGCAGTTCCACTTTGAAAAATCGTTTTGCGCTCCGTTGACATTTTCTGAAGAACCGCGGCGCTAAATTCCCGGTGGTCAACGTCCTCGTCAGGAAACCTCGACTGAACCATCCACCGACCATTTCTAAGCATTAAAATCAAACCACGATCCAAGCCAATTAGTTCCACAAGTGCCTTGGCGCTTTCCTGGTAAAACTGGACCGAACCCGCCGCGGATCTTTGCACAGCAAGAAGTGTTTCCAGCCATTGGGCCAATTTTTCAGGGCTCGGTGATACACCCAATTCAAACAAGGATGGGGAATCTGATTTAGCCAGAAGAGTGGAATTAACATCCAAAGAATCCATGGGCCCCATCGGGGCCTCCTGTGCGATTTTTTCTATCCGCAGCAGGGTTTCACCAACCATAAAGGTAGCAGGTAAAAACAACTGGGCGCACTCACCCACAGGGATCGAATCTTTTTCATTAAAACGAATATTGTTTCGCGTGCTAAGGTTGTTAACCGAAATGACATCTTCGCCAATCTGCTCCAAACGCATGTGGTTTGCAGAAACATAAGAATCCGAGGTTACAAACCGGACGATTCCATCCCTTGCCGGCCCACGGCCAAATTCAAAGGGACCGGAAGCATGCTCCAATTCGTTTTGCTCTCCACGATAGACAATCTGAATTCTCAACATGCAAGCCGCTTCCCTGCCTTTGAATCAGGAACCCTAAGTCCCTTTAAGCCTATTTTGAAAAGTATCAAAGAAAAAAGCCGGCGGGAACTAAATTCCCACCGGCTCCCAATGTAAGCCCTTCAATTAGAATGTAAGACCAAATTCTATCATCAGCATTTCCAGGCTCAGGTCACTCATGCGCCTGCTGATTTTACCAAAACTCAGGGACTGAAAATCCAGGCTATCCACCATGTTAAAGTAATTCACCAGTTCATAGCCGATTTTCAGATGCATATGGTCCTTGCGAATGATACCGCCAATCCCCACTTCCACTACGGGAACAAGGCCGTCATATTTGTCCGTCACATTGTAAAATGTTACTTCTCCGTTATTATTGGTTTCTGTCAGGCTGCTCTTGAATGATCCGCTAAGGATTCCACCTTTGCCCCTGCCATAAAAACCAAAATACTGGTTCACATCCCAAACACCCTCGGCCCCAACGGTTGGTCCGGCACCCGAAAAATGCACGGGACTTGATACGAAATCATTCAAAGCCGCCATGCTTCCACCATTATAAATCGCGCTAAATTGCTGGTCGATCCAGGCAATCCTGCCACCAGCGGTGACACGAAGATGTAAATTTTCCGTCGGCTGAATGGTCCTTCCGGCTTCAATATCAATGAAGTTGTAATCCAGATTTCCGGTGGCTGTTGCGCTTGAAACATCGTCGAAAGTGTTGTTGGTTAGGGTTGCGTACAAGGCTCCACCAGCGGGTGCAACCGCGGTACTATTCCCACTACTGTGCACATAAAAGTAACCAACACTAAGATCCCAGCCACTTTGAAATTGGTAACCACCAGTCACCTTGAACCCGCTTTCCGTGTTCCAGCTCATGTATTGAGTTTGTCCATCCACAACCCCCAACCTCTGATTGGAACTTATCGCAAAATCATTCGCCTGACGCCTTGGCCTTACAAGATAGTAATCACCCAAAAGATAAATTCCCTCAAGCATGTAGCCCTTACCTGAAGAACCAGCGGAGGCCATTTCTCTGGAAATTTCGTTGTTTTCCCCGCCTGTGTCCTCTGCAACCACTTTTTCTTTTTCAGAGGTCAAAATTGCCGGGGCCTTTGTGGAAGGATTCATAGGTGCCGGTGGTAATGTCAAGGGAACACCCTCATCCTGGGCCATAACATTGGTTGTGGTTCCAAGAGCCAGCCCAAGCATCAGTTGCCACAAGATTTTTGATGTGTTTCTTCGCATATATCCCCCGAATACCGGCTTTCATCCGGTTCATCTATTGTCTTGAAGCGTCACTTTTCCCCATTCAAACGCTGACAAAACAATACCCCTTCAACTTGGACTGATAACCTGATTTGATAAACTGTCAATAGTAGAACTAATTAAAATCCGCACTCCCAAGCCTCCCTCTTCTCCAGCTTTTCACAACCGCCTTGGTTAACTTCCAAGGAAGAACAACTAGAATACAATTTCGGAGGGAACCAAATCTTATGGTGGCAGATTTTTTAAGAACAAAGATTGTGGCAACGGTTGGACCTGCCAGCGCCAACAAAGAAACACTTCTTGCTTTCATCCAATCGGGGGTTCGGGTTTTCCGCCTCAACTTTTCCCACGGCACACATGATTTGCATCAGTTAAATCTCAGGATGATCCGAGAAGTAGCCGAACAAGCCGGAATCGAAGTCGCGGTACTGGCTGATTTATGCGGCCCCAAGATGCGAATTGGAAAATTTAGCGATGGCATGGTCGACCTGAAAGACGGCCAAAATATTACTCTCGACACACGAAACATCGTTGGAAGCACCGAGGTAATTCCAGTTCAATACCAGCAGCTACCAAAGGATGTGGCTATAGGCAATCGTATTTTGCTGGACGATGGACTTCTGGAATTGGAAGTTCTATCCACCGAAAAAACCACCGTAAAGGCCAGGGTCATCCGGGGTGGCAAACTTAAGGATAACAAGGGATTAAACCTTCCGGGTTCAGTAGTTTCAGCGCCTTCCCTGACTGAGAAAGACCTTGAAGATATCGATTTTATCCTTGGAACAGATATTGATTTCCTGGCATTATCCTTTGTACGAAGCGTGCGGGATGTTCTGGCCCTGAAAGAGGTACTGCATTCGCAGGCCAGGCACCTTCCGATCATTGCCAAAATTGAAAAGCCTCAGGCCCTTGAGGATATTGATGCCATTCTGGATGCCGCCGATGGCATCATGGTTGCCAGGGGTGATCTGGGGGTGGAAATGCAACCGGAAAAGGTTCCGGTTATCCAGAAAGACTTGATTCGCCGGGCAAAACAGAAATCCAAACCGGTTATTGTGGCCACCCAAATGCTGGAATCCATGACCACCAATCCGCGCCCCACCCGAGCAGAAGTTTCTGATGTTTCCAACGCGGTGTTTGATGGCGCGGATGCGGTTATGCTTTCTGCGGAAAGTGCATCGGGCCAATATCCTGTCGCGGCAGTACAAATGATGGCAAAAGTCGCCCATGAGGCGGAAAGCTGGCTGATCAACCATGACCAACCTGCACCTGAAAATCATCAGGTGGGCAAAACCAATCAGGATTCCACGCGCCATGCCATTGCAAGATCCATTGCAAACCTTGCCAGGGAACTTCCGGTTAGCGTTATTGTGGTTCGCAGCAAAGGCGGCAAATCGGCTTCTTTTGTGAGCGCCACCAGGCCACTGGCACCGGTCCTTGCGGTATCCACCGATTTAAGGGCCATTCGAAAAATGAACCTGTCCTGGGGAGTTCAACCCATGCTTGTTTCCAGGGAAGATTTTGAAGATCCGAAAACCTGCGCCCGCAAGGTGGCCATGGAAACCGGACTGGCAAACCCCAAACAATTAATTCTGCTTTTGGCAGGGTTTGGCAAATCTGAACCAAACCTCACGCTACTTTCTCCATGACAATAATTGGAACTCCAGCATGATTCCGCCCCTAAAATCGCGAAAACAGGATAGCCACAAAGGTAGCTTTGGAACAGTTCTTGTTATTGCAGGCAGTGCGGGTATGTCTGGCGCGGCGGTTCTGGCTGGAAGTGCCGCTCTTCGAGGGGGTGCCGGCCTTGTTTGCGTTGCCTGCCCTTCCATCATTCAGCCGGAAGTCGCCATTGGAAACCCTTGTTATACCACCATTCCCCTCGAAAGACTTGGGGCCGGAGATTTTCTAGAAAAAGCCTCTTCGATAGTTATTGGACCGGGGTTAAGACCATCCAAAGAATGCCTCTCTTTCCTAAATCAGATTTTTCAAACAGGCAAACCAGTGGTTATAGATGCTGATGCGCTAAACAGTATGGCCTTGTTTGGTTCGCCAAAACATGATCCCTCTCCGTGTACCATTATGACACCCCACCCCGGAGAATTTTCACGCCTTACAGGTCTTCCAACTGCCAGCGTCCAGGCAAATCGATCCAAGCTGGCAAAGGATTACGCTCTGCAGAAAAAAATCACCCTGGTTCTCAAAGGACATGGCACCATTGTCACCAATGGAAACGAACTATTTGTAAATTCCACTGGCAACCCCGGGATGGCCACTGGTGGAAGCGGCGATGTACTGGCGGGTTTACTTGGGGCCCTTTTAGCCCAAGGTTACAATTCCATGGAAGCCGGTATCCTTGGCACGTATCTTCATGGACTTGCCGGTGATTTGGCAGCAGAACAATTGGGAGAATATTCCCTTACCGCCAAAGATCTTTTGGACCATCTGCCTATAGCGTTTTTAAAGTATCAAGCCAAAACTTGATGGATAATCTAACTTCAAACAGATAAAAAGCTCTTCTCACCCACGTTGTTTACGTGAATATTCGTGAATGGAGTGTTCTTGTTCCTCAGTTTCAACAGACCCAGGCCTTAGTGTGCGAATTTTGGCAATAGCCTGGGATGGCTCCATACCCTTGGCGACAAAATAGGAAGCAAGGGCCACCCCTGTACGTCCCATTCCCGCCGCGCAATGTATAGCAACACCCATTTTCGCCTGATGGGCTTTTAAAATGGAATTGATGATCTTCTCTATTTGGGTCAGTGTTGGAGGTTGCATATCCACCACAGGTTCATGCACGCCGAGAAGTCCCGCCTTATCAAGCCAGTGTTTGGGAAGTTTTTCCTCGGTAAGGGAAATCAAAAGATCTATTCCATGGTCGCGAAGCCACTGCAATTCCTCTTCAGATGCAGGCCTTGCCAAACCAGCAAGCAGGGGCTCCTCCACCCAGGAAAATCCATACGGCTTCATCTTTAGCACCACCAAGTTCACTAGTACAGCGGATGCTGGCCATGCTTTTGGCGAATCTGGTTTACTGCTTCCCAGACCTTGTCATCCTGTTTTAAAAAACCCACCACCATGGCGGTAGTACCCTGCAAGTTCTTCGCAAGATCACTTACCTTTGCCTGATGTGCATCTAGCATATCAAGTATCACCGCAATAGCAGGCAGAAAAGCCGGATGTTTCTTGCCTGCAGTCAGCTTACCCCCGGAATCCATCGCTGCCAAAATTTCACCGGGAATATCTTCCCCGGAAGGGGCAGGCTCCCGAATTTTCAGACAGATTGCCTTTCGCAATCGCCTTAGCGCTTTGCTTTTATTCTCATGCTGGGACCGGCTTTCCTCGGCTATCACAAGCAAGCCGCTGGGTTTGTGTCGAATCCTTACCGCAGAACTCGTTTTATTTCGCTTTTGCCCCCCGGGACCACTAGCCCTGTAAGTATCCACCTCGCAATCACGAAGCAGTAATTCATCGGACTGGTGAAACCAGATTAATCGGTTCATAAACAAAAAGGGGTCCAGTTTCCCGGACCCCTTTCCCGTTAAGGCACAGATTTTACACTTCAAGCTTCCAAGGCTTGCGAACCGGTCTGCTGATCATCGCGTTTGCCTCGGCATCCAACTTGGTGCCTGCAGAACGCTTTTTACCCCTGTTTAATATTCTCAGACGATGCGCTGCGGCATCATCTTGCACAAACTGCTTGGCTTCATGATCCCAGTTCACGCTTCTACCCAGACGCAATGCAACTGCTCCAAGGTGGCATACAATCACCGAACTGCCACCCACTCCCGCATTGCAAATGGGCTTCTTGCCAGTTCGCCTGCATTCCATGAAGTTGCCCATGTGATCATCAGAAACCTCAAGACGAGTTGCGTCTGACTTAAGGGGCTCTTCCAGAATCTTGGGGTCACTTGCGGTGATCTTGCCACGGTTCACGAAGATCCACTGCTTGTTTTCACCCACAAACAGAATGCCGTTGTTATCCTTGTCACCAATCGTTTCAGGAATGGTGGAATCGGTTACAACCAGTTTGATACCGTTTGCGTAAGTGTAATTGACTCGGAACTTGGGGTGCGTGTTGTAACCATCACCACCAGCGTATGGCTTTTCGCCAGTTCCTTCGATGGTTGCAGGGGCCTGCCCGTCCATTCCAAGTCCCCATTGGGCTATGTCGATATGGTGAGCGCCCCAATCGGTCATCTTGCCACCGGAATAGTCATAAAACCAACGGAATTCATAATGGCAATTGGTAAACTCCACAGGGGACTGGCCACCCTTATTGTTGTTGCGCATCCCCCGGTTTTCGAAAAGATAATCCACCATGGGTGTGGGCCCTAGCCAGAAATCCCAATCCAGGGTTTCCGGCGGCTTGGCCTTGGCAATCTTGCCACTTACAGGGTTGGTTCCAATACGGCATTCAACATGTTGAATCTTTCCAATTCGACCATTGCGAACCAGTTCGCAAGCAAGGCGGAACCTTTTATCGGAACGCTGCTGGCTTCCGGTCTGGAATGTTTTGCCATACTTCTCGGCAGCCTGCATCACCTTCAGGGCTTCCTCAATCGTAAGGGTCAATGGCTTTTCACAATACACATCCTTGCCCTTGCGAAGTGCCTCAATCGCAATTAAGGCATGCCAATGATCTGGAGTGGCTATCGTAACCGCCTCAATATCTTTGCGATCCAAAATCTGGCGAAAATCCTTATAGCCCTGTGCATCGTTATAGCCGTGATCCTTCATCATCTTCACGGCGCGGGCCAGGTGGTTTGATTCCACATCGCAAGCAGCCACATACTTGGCCTTGTGCCTGCGGGCATCATTATAAATTGCATTACCACGACTTTTGGGGCTTCCGATACCAATAGCTGCCATCACGGGTCCATTTGGCACATCCGCTTTATTGGCCGCCTGGGCACTTAATTCCCTGCTGTACCAAAGTGGAAACCCCATGGCTGCATAGAGCGCCACCGACTTTTCCATAAATCCACGACGAGAGAGATTACCCAAATTCATATTTGACTCCTCTAGTTTCACAGATGGATGCCCCATCTTGGTTTGGCCAAGTATAACCAATTTCATTTCAGGCGAAACCAAGAATTGACCTCGCCAAATTATTTTTTTCTTGGTAAGTGCCTGACATTCCTTTGGGGCAAAATTGGAGTATCGTCATGGTTATCCGCAGAGTAGTTTTCAAAATTGCATTCGCGATGGGATTGGTAGGAGCGACCTTTTCATTTAGCCAAACACCCCAAACCGCCAAATATCCTCAGGTTGTAGCCCAGATCAACGGAGAACAAATCACCGGGGCAGAACTTGAAAATGTACTTAAAATGATGGGACCAAGTCCTATTCAAGTTCCTGCCAATACCAAAAGGCAAATGGAACGCGATGCCCTTGCCATGTTGATTGACGACATGTTGATGCAGCAATTTATCAGGCAAAGTACCACCGCTGTACCGGAAGAAGTAGTCACTCAAAAGATCACCGATTTCTCCAATGACCTTCGAAAACAAGGAAAGTCTTTGCAGGATTTCTGCAAGGAAACCATGCAGACCGAAGCTCAACTCAAGCGCACATTCAGACTGAAATTACAGTGGGCTAACTTTGCCGCCTCCAAAATTACCGAGGAGCAGGTGCAAAACTACTACATTCAAAACAAAGACTTTTTTGACAACAATACGATAAATGTCAGCCTGATTATCATGCGAACCCCTCCCGGTACCAGCGCGGGGGAGAGGGCCAAGCTTAAAGACACCATGGGACAGGTAAAGGCAGTGATAGCCTCCGGGAAAATGGATTTTGCCACCGCCGCCAAGACTTATTCCCAAGACCCATCTGGCCCACAAGGCGGCAATCTTGGATTCATTCCCAGAAAATTCGCTTTGGAGGAACCTCTGGCAGTAGCAGCATTCAGGCTTGCACCCGGCCAAATAAGCGATGTGCTTGAAACTGAGATGGGAATTCATCTGATCCGCGTGAATGAACGCAAGCAGGGCCAACCTTCCGACTTCAAGAAAATCAAGGAAGATGTAAGAGAATTTTGCTCGGAAGAATTCTTTCAGGAAACCCTGGCCCGCCAGCGCAAAGCTGCCCGCATCCAAGTCATGATGCCGTAATTTTAAACAATATTTAGAATTTAAAGCATTGCCCCTAGCATGTCTTAAATCTATGGTAAGTACCTTTCACCTTTAATTAGAATCTGGTTATATTTATTTTTTATAACTAAATTAGCTAATACACAAAACTTGACCTTTATTTAGAGTCTTGTTGCCTGAAATTTAGAATTAGCAATTAATTAAAACACAAAAATTGATTATTTTGAGCAATTTTGACCGCCAAAGCTTTAAATATCGCATATGATTAATGAGGAAATAGTTAAATTTAGTTCATTTTAACTATTTTATTTATTAACTTTTTAAACCGGAATAAACCATGCGCCTTTGGAAATTTTGGTTGAAAAACCTTTTTAAAAATAGTGTTTTTGCAATACATAGCACTAATAGCAAACAAAAAAGTAACGCCTTGCCAGTATTGCAACTCTTGGAAGACCGGATAACACCCGCTGCCCCTACAGTACTGTCCATTAATCGGTTGAATGGTACCACTGCATCAAGCAGTGCTGCTTTTCAAGTAACTTTTGACCAATCTGTAACCGGGGTAGATGCCAATGATTTTACTCTGGTTACTACTGGAAATGTCACAGGGGCAAGCATTAGTTCTATCATAGGAACCGGGTCCATTTACACAGTGAATGTTTCTGGAATAACTGGAACAGGTACACTTGGCTTAAATCTTATTGAAACTCCCAGCATATCAGCTTTAGCAAACTTTACATCTCAAACTACATACGCAACTGCAACGGAACCAAGATCTGCCGTTTTAGGGGACCTTAACGGTGATGGAATTCTAGACTTGGTTAACGAAAATCATGTATCAAGCAATTTGAGTGTAAGACTTGGCAATAGCGATGGTACTTTCAAATCGCAATCCACATTTTCAACAGGTACAAATCCAATTTCCACCTGGCTCTCAGATATAAACAGGGATGGAAAACTGGATGTAATTGTTGCAAATTATGCTTCGGCAAATGTTAGTGTTTTAATAGGCAATGGTAACGGAACTTTCAAAAACCATTCAACTTTTGCAACAAGTAACGGCCCTTACTCCATAAAGGTTGGTGATATCAACGGAGATGGAAAATCAGATATTGTTTCCGTTAACAGGGGAACCAATACAGCTAGCGTTCTTTTGGGCAACGGCAATGGAACATTCGCCCCAAAACAAGATTTTGCAACTGGCAGCACCGTAAGTTCTGTCACTTTGGGGGATGTTAATAATGACGGAAAATTAGATATTGTTTCAGCAAACAGGGCTTCTCAAACTGTAAGCGTTCTCATTGGTAACGGCAATGGAACTTTTCAAACACAAAAAACATTCACTACTGGAACACACCCCACTTCGGTAACCTTAGGTGATGTTAACGTTGATGGCAAACTAGATATCTTGGTAGCAAACATAAGCTCCAACAGCGTAAGCGTCCTTTTAGGTAATGGAAATGGAACTTTTGCCACAAGGCAGGATTTTTCCACAGGAACCTATCCTCGTTTTGTTGCCGTGGAAGACATTAATGGTGATGGAAAACTTGATATAGGAATAGCCAACCAAAATTCCAACAATATTAGTATTCTTCTTGGTAATGGAGATGGCAAATTTCAAAATCAATCTACTTTTGCAACAGGTGTACAACCTAGATCCATCGCATTCAGTGACCTAAATCGTGATGGCAAACCAGACATTATTTTTGCAAACACAATGTCTAATAATATTGGGGTTTTACTGAATTCTATTGTTAACTCAAATAAAGTCTTTTTTTTCAACACAAAAAGCCTTACAAGCGGTACAAATCCAAGATCATTAGCAACAGAAGACATCAATGGAGATGGAAAACTTGATGTTATAAGTGCCAATTATAGCTCTTCTAATATCAGTGTTTTTCTTAGCAATGGCAATGGATCTTTTCAAAACGAACAAACATATTCTACCGGAATTGGGCCGTATTCTGTAAGGATTAGTGATGTAAATGGCGATGGAACAGTAGACATCTTGACTGCAAACAGAAACAGATCAAATTTAAGCCTCTTAATTGGCAACGGTGACGGAACTTTCAAACCTCAATCAACATTCAACACAGGGTCCAGTCCAATGGATCTTAATTTAGCAGATTTTAACGGTGATGGCAAAATCGATCTAATCACCGCAAACCAATTTTCTTCAACAATTAGTCTACTTTTAAGCAACGGAAATGGAACATTTCAAAATCAATCCGAATTTACTGTTGGAACCAATCCAATTTCCGTAGCAATTAATGATTTAAATTCTGATGGCCTTCTTGATATTGTTTCCGCAAATAGCAATTCCTCGAATGTTAGTCTGCTTTTAGGGAACGGAAATGGAACATTTAAACAGCATTCCACTTTTAATACGGGCGGCCCAAGAGATGTAAAATTAGCTGACATTAATAAAGATGGCACAATAGATATAATTACTGCTAATTTTAATTCGGCAAACATTAGTGTTCTTTTGGGAAATGGAAATGGCACTTTTAAAGTTCAAACAACTTTTGCAGCTCCAAATCCGGATAAAATTGAAATTGGTGATATCAACAATGATGGCAATTTGGATTTGACCTCTATTAGTCGTGACTACACAACCTCAAGCCTTCTAATTGGCAACGGCAATGGTACTTTTCAAAATTACCAAGATTTTTTGATTGGAAGTAAATCTAGGTCAATTAATTTGGTTGATTTAAATAGGGATGGGCGACTTGATATTATTTCGGCTAGTACTTCATCTGAAGTTGCAATTCAATTAAATAGCAATCCTTTTACAGGTCAGATTTATAATATTGATACAATTTTGCCCACAGTAATATCGATAAATCCGGCCAACGGCTCTATTGCTTCTAACATTGCATCTTTTACGGTAATTTTCAGCGAATCCGTTACAGGCGTAGATACTAGTGATTTTTACATAACTACAACTGGTACAGTTTCCGGTGGAACTATTAACTCAATTACCGGATCAGGTGCCACTTACACAGTGAATGTGACTGGAATCTCAGGCAATGGAACCCTAGGCCTTGACTTATTTTACAACGGTTCAATTAAAGACAATCTGGGTACGCCATTATTTAAACCAGCTTCCTTTACAGTGGCAACTAAACTAAATATTTTTGGTAACGCAACTAGGTCAATTGAAATCAAAGATTTTAATAATGATGGAAAAAATGATTTTTTAATTCCTAATGGCGGCCAAAACAATGTTGTCCTTTTGTTAGGGAATGGAAATGGAACCTTTCTACCAAATCTCTCTTTCACAACAGGCACCAACCCAAATATTGCAAAAGCAGGGGATTTAAATGGTGATGGTTTACTGGATGTAATAGCTGCAAATTATGCGTCTAACAGCATAAGTGTCCTATTGGCAAATAAAAATAGTGTTTTTAATTCCCATTTAACTTTTGCTACTGGTACCAACCCAAGATCTCTAGTTCTTGGGGATTTTAATCTGGATGGAAAACTAGATATTGCCACAGCCAACCAAAATTCTAGCTCTGTAAGCTTATTATTAGGCAACGGAAATGGAACATTCGCAACACAATCCACGTTAAATACCGGCCTAATCCCATTTGCCATAGTAACAAGTGATTTAAACGGAGATGGGAAACCTGATCTTGCAACAGCAAATTACACATCTAACTCTGTTAGTATTTTTTTGGGGAATGGCAATGGAACATTTAAAACGGAGGCTACCTTCGCCACATCAAATGGATCCCGCGCCTTGGATGTTTCAGACCTAAATAGTGATGGCAAAATCGATATTGTTGCTGCAAATGGCGGCGCAAACACCTTCAGTGTATTAATTGGAAATGGCAATGGAACATTTCTTCCACAAACCACATACTCTACAGGCAACCAACCAAGTAGCTTAATTATCATTGACCTTAATAGGGATGGAAAACTAGATGTTGCAACGGCTGATTCATCATCTAATACCGTAAGTTACTTTTTGGGAAATGGTAATGGTACTTTTCACAACCGATCAACTCTTGCCACAGGTTCAGGTCCAAATTTCTTGTCCGCTGGAGATTTGAATAATGATGGCAAACCTGATCTTGCAAGCGCAGATGTTACATCTCCTGGATATATAAGTTTTTTTCTTAATACGTCGACCTTTACAACAACCGCAGATGTAAGCTTCACAAACCAATCTACATTTGCAACAAGCAACCACCCCCATTGCATTGCCTCAGGCGATATTGATGGCAATGGAACTATGGACCTTATGTCAGCCAATACTTACGGAAACAATGTCAGCGTTCTTCTTGGGAATGGAAATGGAACATTTTCCAGCCCTAATAACTTTTTAGTTGGCAATAATCCATATTTTGTTATTTTAAAGGACATCAACAATGACGGAAGATTAGATGGCATTGCTTCCAACTATAAGTCTGATTCAATAAGCGTGTTATTAGGAAATGGAAACGGAACATTTCAAAGTCAAAAAACATTCACCATAGGTTCCGGTTCAAGATCACTAGTTGTTGGCGATTTAAATAAGGATGGAAAACCTGACATTGCTGCAGCCAATGAAAATTCAAACAATTTAAGCATATTAATTGGAAATGGTGACGGAACATTTAAAAGCCAGACAACATACCCTACAGATATATCACCCTATGGCTGCGAAATTGGTGATTTCAACAATGATGGCAATTTAGATTTGGCTACAGCAAATGGTACCGTAAACAGTATCAGCGTTTTATTAGGAAATGGGAACGGAACTTTTAAAAGTCAAAATACATTTGCCACAGGCACATACCCCAGATCTATTTCGGTTGGTGATGTGAATATGGATGGCTTTTTGGACTTGGTGACTGCTAACGGCTCGAGTAACAGCCTTAGTGTTTTGCTAGGCAATGGAAATGGTTTGTTCAAAAGCCAATCCACCTACCAAGCAGGCACTTTACCCTTTTGGGCAACCTTGGGTGATATTAACGGCGATAGCTCTCTTGATATTGTTGCTGCAAATCAGGGCTCCGTGAATACCAGCATTTTGTTAGGAAACGGGGATGGGACATACAAGGCGCAAGTTCTCATAAATTCTTTGACATATCCTAGATATGTAACATTAGCTGATTTAAATAATGACGGCAGAAAAGATCTTATAACAGCCAATCCTGAGACAGCCAGCCTGGAAGGAAATTCTGTGGGAATTTATCTTAACAATATAAATACTAGTTTCTCAGGACAAACCTACAACATCGACAATTTAACACCTTCGTTTAATATCCCAGCACCAAATTCACCCCGTAATACTACTTTGCCAAATATTCCTGTACTTTTTTCTGAAAGTGTGACCGGGCTTGATATTTCGGACTTCAGCTTGAATCGGAATGGCACGACAATCTCTCTTGCAAGCGCATCGCTAAATGGAAATGGGGCAAGTTATACCCTAAGCGGTTTAGCCGGATTGACAGCGGCTACGGGCACATATACTTTGACTCTAAATGCTTCCATTTCAGGTGTGACAGATCTTGCTGGAAATCCCCTCCAACCAGGAACATCCATTTCATGGGTTGCAGATTATGATTTTCCATCTACGCTTTCGATAGCAAGAAATAATCCCCTATCCACAACAACAAATGCCAGTTCAATAACTTTTGCTGTGGTATTTAGCGAAAGTGTTATTGGTGTTGACGCGAGTGATTTTTCCGTTGCAAAAACTGGCTCCGCAAATTATTCCACCATTCAGATAATCGGAAGTGGCGCAAATTATCTGGTTACCCTTCAAGGAATTTCTGGGATCGGAACGGCCGGCTTAAACCTGATTGATAACGGGACTATTAGAGATTTGTCCGGAAATCTATTAACACCGCAAAACAATAACAGCACTTTTTCTCTGACATCCACCTATGCATTGGAAAGCAATCCATCTTATGGGATTCTTGCGGATTTCAATGGCGATGATATTTTAGATGTTGCAGCAACCAATAACCTGACAAGCCATATAAGCATATTGTTAGGAAATGGAAACGGAACTTTTTCCCCCCAAAACACTTTCGACATTGGAACCATTTCGAAATCGATCGAAGCAGGTGATTTTAATGGAGATGGAATATTAGATCTTGCTACATCAAATTATACTGAGAGCACATGCAGTGTATTGATTGGAAATGGAAACGGAACTTTTAAAACCCAACAGACCTTTAATGTTGGCTCTGGTCCTTTGTTTATTGCTTCAGGAGATGTCAACCAGGATGGAATAAAGGACTTGTTTAGCGCGAACTCAAATTCAACCACAGTTAGTATGCTTTTGGGAAATGGAAACGGAACTTTTAAAAGCCACCAAACGTTTACAGTTGGATTATCACCCAAAAATCTGATTTTAAGCGACATCAATGAAGATGGACTTTTAGACATAATAACGGCAAATGAATTTAGCAATAATGCAAGTATTTTAATTGGCAATGGAAACGGTAGTTTTAAATCACAAACATCCTGGTCACTTGGGAATGGCCCAAAATCCATAAAGATAGGCGACATAAATCACGATGGCCATCTGGACTTAGTCGCAGCAAATTCTGGTAGCAACAACGCAAGTATTCTTCTTGGGGATGGAAGCGGAAATTTCTCAAACCAAACCACAATCTCAATTGGTACTGAACCCAGAAATATCATTCTGGAAGATTTAAATCGGGACAACAATTTAGACATTATTTCCGCCAACATGAATGGCCACAACATAAGTGTACTATTTGGAAACGGTAACGGCACTTTTACTCCTAAAGTAACTTACGCACTAGCTTTTAAAAATGTCATCACATCGCCAAGATCCATTGCAACGGGAGATGTCAATCATGATGGCTCTTTGGACATTATTTCAGTTAATAATGCCACAGAAAACATTAGTGTTTTGTTAAACGCCCTTGCGACTGGTTTTACTGGTGAAATTTACACTGTAGACACCATCGCCCCCACTATCTCCATTTCCTCAAACAAAAATGCTATAAAAATCGGCGAAACTGCCACTATCTCCT